>NZ_JBEYXK010000064.1:0-41680 GCF_040645035.1 Streptomyces sp. NPDC046876
TCCGTCCGGGGGGACCCCCACTCAAACGCCGGCGAGGCTGGATGTGCCGGACCCCCGGCTCAGGGGGCGGCGGAGCCGGTCGGGCTTCTGGGGCTCCGCCCCAGACCCCGCGCCTCAAACGCTGGCGAGGCTGGATTTGCCGACCCCCGGCTTCGAAGCGGGAGGCGGGGCTGGATTTGCCGACCCCCGGCTTTGAAGCGGGAGGCTGGGCTGGAGTTGCCGGACCCCCGTGGTCGAACGGGGAAGCGGAATTGGGGGAACCGGATCGAGCGGGGGGTCGTCTGAGAGCCCGTGTGGATGAAGAGAAGAATCCTGACCCTGCTGCTGGCGCTGCTCGCGACCCAGCTCGGCTCGCTCATCAGCCCCGCCTGGGCCTGCGGCTGCGGTGCGATGATCCCGGACGGCCAGTCCCGCATCGGCGTCTCCCGCGAGACCTCCGTCGTCCGGTTCGACGGCCGCACCGAGCAGATCGTGATGCGCTTCACCGTCGGCGGCAACGCCAAGCAGGCCGCCTGGATCATGCCGGTGCCCACGCGCGCCACGGTGGAGCTCGGCGATCCCGCGGTCTTCGGTGAACTGCAGTCGGCGACTCGGCCCGAGCGCAAGGCGCGGTACTACTTCTGGCCGCGCCAGGGGGACTGGCCCTTCTCCTCCTCCATCGGCGACGCCGCCGCCGGCGCCCCGCCCCGCGACGCCGCGGCCTCGGTCGGCGTCGTCGGCCGGGAGCAGCTCGGCGACTTCGACGTCGCCCGGCTGACCGCCACCGACCCCGAGGCCCTGCGCGGCTGGCTGGAATCCAACGGCTTCCGGCTGCCGGACACGCTCGCCACCGAGGTCAAGCCGTACGTCGACCAGGGATGGGAGTACGTCGCGGTCCGCCTGGCCCCGCGGGAGAAGGGCCGGACCCTGTACGGCACCCTGGACCCGCTGCGGATCCGCTTCGACAGCGACCGGCTCGTCTACCCGATGCGGCTCTCCCGCATGGCCAAGACCCCGCAGTCGCTGGGCCTGTACGTCCTGGCCGACCACCGCATGGAGCCGGTCGGCCGGATCGGCGGTGACGCGCCGGAGGTCACCTTCGCCGGGCGGATCACCCCGGACCGGCACCTCGCCCCCCTCACCGACGGCAAGGACGCCTTCCTCACCGCGATCGACCAGGAGTTCCCGGAGCCCGGCCGCATCGACGGCGACCACGAACTGCGCGCCACCGCCGCGGACACCCCGTACCGGCGCACCGTCTACTACGGCCTGATCCGCGAGGTCGGCGGCGTGCCGGCCTGGCTGCTGACGGTCGGTGGCGGGCTTCTTCTCGTCCTGCTCGGGGCGGTGTTCGTCCGGCGCCGCCGCACGGCCCGGCGCGTTTCCCCGGAGGCGCCCACGGCATGACCGCCCGTCCGGCGGCTACCTCGGCAGCGGCGGGACCGTGTACGTGGCGCCCGGGTCGAAGGGCGGCGGGGTCCAGTCCAGGACCGGCGTGTGCTTCGGCGCGGGCGGCGGGTTCGGGCCGCGGTTGGGGTTCTGCGGGATCTGCGAGCCACCCGAGCCGCCCGATCCGCCCGCCGTCGGCGGGGTCTTCGGCCGCGCCCCCGGGGTGGCCGTCGGGTCCGGCGTCTCGGCCGGCTCCGAGGCCCCCGACGGCTCCTGCGACGGGCTCGGGGCCTGCGCCGGATCGGAGGCGGACGTCGACGGCGACGGCGTGGGCGAGGCGGGGGCCGGCGCGGCGGGCTTGTCCGCCGTCGGAGCCTTGCCCGAGCAGCCGCCGACCAGCACCACGGCCGCCAGTGCCGCCAGTACCCCGGTCGCGGCCCGTGCCGTCACGGTCGTGCGGGACATCGCGCCCACCACCCACCCCACCCCTTCACGTTCGTTCGATCGGTCGATCGAAGTGCGGCAGATCGTAGCTCAGATCGCGGCGGACTCCCGCGCACGCTACCCCCCTCCGCCGCCGTCCCCGCCCCCGCCCTCGACCGCCCCGGCCCGGGCGAGGGCGATGACGCCGGTGCAGATCAGGGCGATGCCCAGCAGCTGGAGCAGCACCCACCAGCCCGTCCTCAGGTGCTCGTCGTACAGGGCCACGCCCAGCGCGACGCTCACCGTCGCGTCGCCCAGCGTCAGCGCCGGCTGGGAGGCCACCAGCGGGCCGCCCTGCATGGCGTGTTCGAGCAGCAGCAGGGCGCAGACGCCGCAGGCCGCGAAGCCGTACGTCTGCCACGCGCTCAGGAACGCCCCGAGCCCGCCCTCCCCGAGCAGCGGCACGGAGTCCTTCATCAGCGCGGCCGTGAGCGCGTAGCAGACGGCGGTGGCCGCGCCCAGGCACCCCGCGCGGGCCCGCCCCGGCGGCCGGCGCAGCCCGGCCAGGGCCAGGGCCGCGGCGGCGGCCGCGCAGCCCACCAGCGCGGACAGCCACCGGTCCAGCGGTACGTGCGTACGGTTCCCGTCGGGTGAGGCCGCGGCCAGGGCCAGCCCCAGCCCGGCCACCACCGCCGCCACGGCCCGCCACACCGCGCCCGGCAGCCGGTGCCGCGTCACGAGCGAGGCGATGAGCAGGGCGAACGGCAGCTCCAGCACGAACAGCGGCTGTACGAGGACCAGTGCGCCGGTGGCCAGCGCCGCGGCCTGCCCCGCACCGGCCGCGATGACGGCGAGGATCCCGCCGAGCCAGACGGGCCGCCTCAGCAGGTCCAGGACCAGCCCGAACCGGAATGCTTGGCTCTGCGGCACCGTGAGGGCGGCCCGCCGCTGGAGCACGGTGGCCAGCGCATTGCTGAGCGCGGCGAACAGCGCGAAGAGGACCGGCAGTACGACGCCCATCCGCCGATCCTCGTGCCGCCCGGGACGCCGGGGCCCCGGCCGACACGCCCCGCCCTCCGGATTCCCCCGACCGGTCCCGAAACCGGTCGGCCGGACCCTACGAGCCCCGGCCGGCGCGGGCCAGGGCCAGGTCGGCCAGGGCCCGGGGGGCGGCGGCCTGGCCGCGGATGCCGGGGAAGGCGTTGACGTCCACGATGAAGGGGCTGCCGTCACCGGCGTCGATGACGTCGACGCCGTAGACGTCCAGGGCGAAGACCTCGCCCACCCGGCGGACCAGCCGCTCCCAGCCGGCCGGGAGTCCCGCCGGGTCGAGCGGCTGCGCGGGGCCCCGGTCTCCGGGTGCGAGCTCGGAGCGGCGCAGGGCGGCGAAGACCCGGTCGCCTATCGCCCACAGCTTGTGGTCCCAGCCGCTGTTCGGCGCGAAGTCCTGCACCACGACCGGCTCCTGCGGCCAGGCCGCCGCCAGCTCCCGCAGCCGCGCCGGGCCGTCGACCCGGGCGACCAGGTCGTCCCGCCGGCTGTGCCGGCTCTTGACGACCACGGGCCCGGCGTCCAGCTCCTGCCGGGCCCCGGCGGATGCGGCCCAGGCGGCGAGCGAGCCGTGCGTACGGGTCCCGGCGAACGGCAGCCCGGCCCGCAGGGCCAGCTCCGCCATCGCCGTACGGTCCTGGCAGAGCGCGGTCGCCGCGGCCGAGTTGACCACGGGCGCGCCGCGCCGCTCCAGCTCCCGCGCCAAGCCGAGCGCCCGCGGGGTCCGCGCCTTCAGCAGATACACGTCGGCCGGGCCCGGCCCGGACCCCCGGGGCGCAGGCACCTCCCCGGGCTCACCGGCCCCACCGGCGGCGCCCGGGTCCAGGGTCTCCACCCGGTGCCCCGCCCCGCGCAGCAGCTCCGCCGCACCGGCGAGCAGCGGATGCCCCGGCTCCGGCGTGATCAGGCAGATCCTCACCGCGCGGCCTCGCCCGCCCGCGCGGCCTGCGCCGGAATCGCCACCGGCAGTGCCCGCGCCCGGGTCCGGCACCCGCCGGCCGACGCGGAGCCGCCCGCCGCAGCCAGCCCGAGGACCGCCCGGGCCACCCGGGCCGCCGCATCGGGGACCTGGCGGAAGCTCGGGAAGTCGTTCACGTCGACGACCACCGGCCCGTCCGGACCCAGCAGCACGTCCACCCCGTACAGGTCGAGCCCGTACACCGCCCCCACCTGCGCGGCGATCGCGGCGACCTCGCCGGACAGCGGCACCCGCCGTTCGCGCACCGCCGGATCCGGGTGCAGCGGTGAGCACCGCTCGGTGGCGAACAGCTCACCGCCGACCGCGTACACCTTGACGTCGGTGCCCGGGTTCGGCACGTACGGCTGGGCGATGAGCATGCCCTCGCCCGCGAGTTCCGGCAGGAGCTGCTCCAGCCGCTCGGGCGAGGACACCAGGCGCACCCCCCGCCCGGAGCTGCCGTCGGCCGGCTTGACGACCAGCGGGTACTCGGCCGCCGGTATCTCCCGCAGCAGGTCGGGCCGGGCCACCGCGTACGTCGCCGGCATCGGCAGGCCCCCGGCGCGCCCGACGGCCGCGGCCAGCGCCTTGTCCCGTACGCCCCGGATCGACCGGGCGTCGTTGACGGTGGTCAGCCCGGCCGCGGCGGCGGCCTCGAGCAGGGTGAGCCCCGGCCCGCCGGACACCGTCTTGAGCACCCACGCGTCGTGCGCGCCCGCGTCCACGGCCTCGGTCATCCGCAGCAGCGAGCCGCCCGGCCGCACCACGTCCACCCGGTGCCCCCACGCCGTCAGCTGCCCGATCACCTCGTTGGGCATCCCGTCGTGGCGGTAGTGCTCCTCCACCAGGAAGCAGAGCCTCATCGCCTTTTCCCACCCCGTATTCCCCGGACGTCCGCCGATTCCGCCCGGCGAGTTGTGACGTCACAGGATGTCATGGACCGCAATGTGACAATCGGTCCGACTCGGAGCGGGCGTGGCGGACGGGAGTCCGGCCTGCGAGCGGCAGGCCGGACTCCCGGGCGGGCGGGCCGACTTGGATGGCTTACGCCGGCATCGGGACGGACACGAAGGTCCTGCCCGCCTCGTTCTCGACGACCACCGCCTTGACCAGGGACGGGTCGACGGCCGCCGAGCCGTCCAGGGCCGCGCCCTTGCCCCCGCCGTTCTCCTGGCTGCCGACGACCCAGCTGCCCGCGGAGGTGCGGCTGCCGTCCTTGCCGACCACCACCAGCCGGCACCGCTCGCCCGGCGGGATCCCGGTCACCGCCGCATGCACCCGAACCCACTTGGCGGCCGGCGTGACCTGGACGGTCATCCGCGCGCCGGAGCCGGCATCGGCGGCCGAGGCCACCTTGGTCCCGGCGGGCGGTGGGGACGGCGCCGCGGAGACGGTGGCCCCGGGCGGCTGCGGGACGGCGACGGCCTCGCCGTCGGACGAGCCCACCCGGGCCCCGGCCCAGAACACCGCGGCCAGCGCGGCCGCCGCGGCGAGCCCGGTCAGGCCCAGCCGGCGCCGCCGCTGCGCGGCCGCCTCCCCGCGGACCTGCCGCAGTGTGCGCTGGAGCAGCAGGTCGCCGCCCTGGGGCGGCCCGTCGAGGAACGCCTCCGCGGGCACCTCGCCCAGCGCCGCTTCCATCTCGCGCAACGCGGCCACCTCCTCACGGCACTGAACGCAGCCGCTCACATGCCCCTCGACCCGGAGTACGTCGTGTCCGTCGAGGACGCCGAGGACGTACGGGCCGAGGAGTTCCTCCTCCTCGTGCCGCTGCCGGTTCATGCCACCACCTCCCGCAGTCCGGCGGGCTGCTGGGGCGGCCTGCCGCCCATGCGATTCGCCTCCTTGGTGCTGTTCTGTCGGAATACCTCGCGCAACGCCTTGAGCGCGTAGTGCGAGCGCGATTTGACCGTACCGGCCGGAATGCCGAGGCTGTCGGCGGCCTCGGCGACGCTGAGCTGCCGGTAGTACAACTCCTTCAGCACGTCCCGGTGCTCCGGGGTGAGCTGGTCGAGCGCACCCAGCACCGTCATCGTGTCCACGACCGCATCGGCGTGGTCGAGTTCCACCGGGGGAGCGGCCGCCGCCCCGGAGACCTCCTGCGGGCGGGCGGCCCTGGCCCGGTAGCGGTCGGTGATGATGTTGCGGGCCACCGTCAGCAGCCAGCCGCGCACCGATCCCTTTCCGTTGACCAGGGCTTCGGAATGCCGCCAGGCCCGGATCAGCGTCTCCTGGACGACGTCCTCGGCGGTGGCCCGGTCCCCGGTCAGCCGGGTGGCGTACGCGAGCAGCGCATGGCCGTGCTCCTCGTACACCGACCTGATCAGTGCCTCGTCCGTCGAGCCCCGCCGCGTACGGGGCCACAGTGGTCCGGCCATCGCACCTCTTCCTCTTCCTCGCCGAGCCGTGCGGTCAGAACACGCGGTGGGCCGGAATCCGGTTCATGTGACCTGCGTCACTCGCGGGCGTGGCCGCGTTCCGCGGGTGCCGCCGGCTCAGGTGCGGCAGGTGCGGCCCTGGTTGAGGCAGTCCACGAGGGCGGCCATCTGCGCGTCCGTCATGGCGTTCACGAACATGGCGTGGTCGGTCTTCGGGCTGTGCCGCTGCTCCGGGAAGGAGTCCACCGCCACCGCCGCGCCCGGCGGTACGTCGTACGCCAGCGTGATCCGCAGCTGCGGCACGGCGAAGCCGCCCTGCGGGCAGACCCCGTTGGCGGCGGGGAAGGCCAGGTGGGCGCGGTGGTTCGCACTGTCGTGGTCCAGCCCGTTCCAGCAGCTGGGGAAGACCAGCGTGCGGGTGAGCCGGTCGCCGGCCGGGCAGCGCGGGTAGCGGGTGGTGGTCCGCTCCGGGGAGCCGGAACAGCCCCAGCGGGCGCGGACGTCGGCCTCGGTGCGTGCGGTCGCGGCCACCGCGTCGCCCGTCACGGCGCGCAGGAAGGGCGGCATCGGCACCACCTTGCCGACCGGGTTGCCGCGGAACTCCACGGTGACCGACGCCTCGTGCAGGATCTCCCCGCTGTTGCCGTGGCCGGCGGAGTGCTCGTGCGGTTGAGTGCCCGCCCGGTCGGGGCGGCGCAGGACCGGCCAGTAGTACGTGGAGCGGTCGCCGCCGCGGCAGCCGGTCGCGGCGGCGGCCAGGGAGGCGTCGGTCGAGAAGGCGTCCGTGGACAGGTTCCCCACGTAGGCGTGCGTGTGGTGGGCGCCCGAGCGGAGCCCCGGGGACACCACGAGGTTGTCCTCGTTGTAGTGGCCCTCCTCGTTCCGCCCGCAGTCCACCGTCACCGTGCCGGCGGACGCGTCGGGCCCGGGAGGCGGTTCGGCGGGCGCGGGCGGCACGTCGCGCAGGTCCACCGTGTCGCCCGGGCGTGCGGCCTGCGCCGGACGCGGGCCGGTGACGCGTGAGGCGCCCAGGACGGCCGCGACCAGTCCCGTGCCCAGCACGAGGCAGACCAGCAGCGTCAGCAGGCGGCGTTCGTTCCCCATCCCCATGCGGATCACGGTTGCGGCTGCCCGCACCGGCGTCAACCGGCATCCGCATGTCGGCCACGGATCGGCTCGTGCCCTTCTTGCCGCCGACGGTGGCGGCCGAGCACAGTACCCGGCATGACGCCTGCCGACCTGCTGCACGCCTTCGCCCGGACCCGCGCCTCCCTCGACGGCGCCGAGGTGGTCTTCTGGTGGTCCGGGGACGTGTTCTCCTGGGCCCCGGACGAGCCCTACCGGCGCCTGTTCGGCTTCGAGGGGGTCAACGTCGCCCGCTTGGTGGAGGACGGCGGGGTCGGCGACGAGGCCGGCGGCTACCGGCTGCTCACCCGCGAGGCCGCGTTCTACCTCGACCCGCAGACCAGGGAGATCCTGGAGACCTGGGAGGGCAAGCCGGTGGTCCACGTCTGGAACGACCCGGCGAACCTGAGGCTGCGGCCGTTCCCCGTCCCGCTGACCCGGCTCGGCGACCAGGTCTGCTTCAGCCTGGAGATCCCGCTGGCCTACCCCTCGCCGCTGCCGGTCGCCGACTACCCGCTGAACTCCGCCGGGGACACCTACCGGGCGCTGGAGCTCTTCCAGTTCTTCGCCCCGGAGTCGGTCCTCACCACCGACGCGCCCGGTGTGCCGTGCACCATGTCCTGGATGCGGATGTCGCCGTGGCTGCCCTGGATGGAGCAGGGGCAGCGGCCGGGCGGGCTGGCCTTCCACTGCCGCGGGCGCAAGCTCGGCTCGTACGACGAGGTGCCCGAGCGGACGCGTGCGTACATCGCGGAGCGCCACCCGCAGTACGCGCACGCCCCGGAGAAGTGGACCGAGCCCAACGAGACCAGCTGGACGTACTTCCGCCGGCTCGGCACGACCGGGACGCAGCAGGGGGACTGAAGTCAGGGGCTGAAGTCCGGGGCTGAAGTCCGATGGCGGAAGCGCGGGATTGAAGTCCAGGGATGGAAGTCCAGGTACTGAGACGCCCCCGGGACTGCAGGTGGCCGAAACTCGGGGGTCAAAAAGGGAGGAAGGGCGGCAAAGGGGAGCGGCCAAGAGCCCCCAAGGGGCGCAAAGGGCCCTGCGAGGGGCGGACAAGGGTTTTCCCCGTATCGCGTTCATCCCCTCGTTGCCTACTGTCTGCCCACCGGCGATCTTCCCCCCGAACGGCCCCCGCCCCAACCCCACATGGTGTGAAGCCGAGCGGCCGGGTGGATCGCCCGCACCGCCGTTGCCCCCGCCCCGCCGAAGCGGCCGGGGCAACGAAGGCGAAGCGGTGGCCGGAGCGGAACTGACCAGCCCGCCCCGGCCCCGTGAGCGCCGTCCACCTCCCACAGCCCCAACCGGGGTCGCTCCGGCCTGCCCGGATCCGGCCCGCGAAAGGGAACACCGTGCACGCAACGCGACGCAGGCTGATATCCGTGGCGGCGATGTCCGTCACCCTGCTGGCCGGCACCGCCACCGCCTCCGTGGCCCTGACCGGCGCGGCCCCCGCGCCGGCCCAGTCCGCCGCCTCGACCCTCCCCGCCGCGGGCGAGCCCGCCGCCCCGGCTGCCGCTCCGGTCGAGAACCTGATCGTCGGCTACAAGAACTCCGCCTCCGAGGCCAGTTCGAACCAGGCCGCCGCCGCCGACGCCGCCTCCAAGAGCAAGAAGGCCGGCAAGAAGGCGAAGTTCGACCGGCGCCTGGGCACCGGCGCCGCCCTCGTCAGCCTGGGTGGTGCGACCGCCCCGGCCGACGCGGCGAAGCTGATGGCCCAGTTCCGGTCCGACCCGGACGTCGCCTACGTCGAGCCCGACTCCCGCGCCTACGCGATGGCCACCCCGGACGACACCGAGTACGCCAAGCAGTGGGACCTCTTCGAGCCCACCGCCGGCATGAACGTTCCGGCCGCCTGGGACAAGACCACCGGCGCGGGCGTCACCGTCGCCGTGATCGACACCGGCTACGTGGCGCACTCCGACGTCGCCCCGAACATCGTCGCGGGCTACGACTTCATCAGCACCTCCTCGGCCGCCCGAGACGGCAACGGCCGTGACAGCAACCCGGCCGACGAGGGCGACTGGAGCGCCGCCGGCGAGTGCGGCACCGGCTCCAAGGCCAGCGACTCCTCCTGGCACGGCACCCACGTCGCGGGCACCATCGCCGCGGCCACGAACAACGCCAAGGGCGTCGCGGGCATCGCGTACAACGCGAAGATCCAGCCGGTCCGCGTCCTCGGCAAGTGCGGCGGCGCCACCTCGGACATCGTCGACGCCATCACCTGGGCCTCGGGCGGCACCGTCGCGGGCATCCCGGCGAACGCCACCCCCGCCAAGGTGATCAACATGAGCCTCGGCGGCTCCGGTACCTGCAGCACCAGCTACCAGAACGCGATCAACGCGGCCGTCGCCCGCGGCACCACCGTCGTCGTGGCCGCCGGCAACAGCAACGCCGACGCGAGCGGCTTCACGCCCGCCAGCTGCAGCAACGTCATCACCGTGGCCGCCACCAACCGCACCGGCGACCGCTCCTTCTACTCCAACTTCGGCAACACCGTCGACATCGCCGCCCCGGGCGGTGAGACCCGCCGCGCCACCGACACGCCGGGCACCGTCACCACGCCCGAGAACGGCATCCTCTCCACGCTGAACAACGGCGCCACCACCCCCGGCTCCGAGATCTACAAGCCGTACCAGGGCACCAGCATGGCCGCCCCGCACATCGCGGGCCTCGCCGCGCTTCTCGTCGCCGCCAATCCCTCGCTGACCCCGGCGCAGGTCGAGGCCGCGATCAAGGCCAACGCCCGCCCGCTGGCCGGCACCTGCACCGGCGGCTGCGGCGCCGGTCTCGCCGACGCGGCCGCCACCGTCACCGCCGTGACCTCGACCACGCCCACCACGGGCTTCGAGAACACCACGAACGTGAACATCAACGACAACACGACCGTCGAGAGCCCCATCACCGTCACCGGTGTCGCCGGCAACGCGCCCGCCACGCTGAAGGTCGGCGTCGACATCAAGCACACCTACATCGGTGACCTGAAGGTCGACCTCGTCGCCCCCGACGGCTCCGTCTACACCCTGCACAACCGGGCCGGCGGCAGCGCCGACAACATCCTGCAGACCTACACCGTCAACGCCTCCTCCGAGGTCGCCAACGGCACCTGGAAGCTCCGGGTCAACGACAACGCCGGCGGCGACACCGGCTACATCGACTCCTGGAACCTCACCTTCTGACAGGTGGACGGCCCCACCGGCCGACAGGTGGTTAGTACGGACCAATGAGCCCTGCGGCGCCGCCGGTACACCCCGTACCGGCGGTACCGCAGGGCCTTGTCGTCCGCCGACTGAATTCTGCGTCACAGTCCGGTTCCATCCGGCCCCCGACCTCGTATTCTCGCCTCTCACAGGAAGGGCACAGGTTGTGGGGACCGAGAGGCTGGTGGCTGTGCGTGGCGCCGAGTGGGCGGGCCGACGCGACCGTCGGACACGGTGAACTGATCAGGGCGGTCGAGCAGGCGCTGACCGCGCACGGGCGCGCCCTGCTCACCGGACCCGCCGGCGCGGGCAAGTCCGAGGTGGCCGCCGCCGTCGCGGCCGCGGCCGAGGCCCGCCACGAGACCGTGCTCCGCCTCGCTCCCGAGGCCGCCGACCGGTGGATACCCGAGGCGTCCGCCGCCGCCCTGCTCGCCTCCGTCCCGTGCGCCGTGCTGGAGCGGCTCGCCGGGCCCCAGCGCACCGCCGTCGCGCTGCTGCGCCGCGAAGCGGACGCCCCCCGCGCCGGCCGCGACCACCTCGCACTGCGCCTCGCCGTCGTCGAGGTGCTGCGCACGCTCGCCGCCCGCACCCCCCTCCTGCTCGTCCTCGACAACGCCCAGTGGCTCGACGCCGAGAGCACCGACCTGCTCGGATTCGCCCTGCGGCTGACCCCGCCCCGGGTCCGGGTCCTGGTCGCCGAATGCGTCCAGGGCGGCACCCCGGCGGCCGAGCCCCTTTGCGGTCCGGGCACCCCGGCGATCCGGATCCCGCCGCTCGGCGCCGACCAGGTCGCCGAACTCCTCGTCCGCCACGGCCTGCCCGCCCGCCTCGCCGGCCGCGTCCACCAGGCCAGCGGCGGCAACCCCCGCCTCGCCCTCGCCCTCGGCCACTCCCTCGCCGAAGCCGCCGGGGCCCGGGACGGCAGCGCCCACCACGCCGACCCGCTGCCCCTGTCCGGCCAGGCCCGCGAGGTCGCCCGCCGGCTCCTCGCCGTGGCCCCCGCGCCGGCCCGCCGCACCCTGCTGCTCGCCGCGCTCGCGGCCCGCCCGACCACCGCCCTGCTCCGGCGGGCCGGGCGGCCCGACGCCGAGGCCGAGCTCGCCGAGGCCGAACGGGCCGCGCTGGTCACCGTGGGGGAGGACGGCGCCGTCACGTTCACCGCCGGCGCCCTGCCCATGGCGCTCGCCGCCGATGCCGGCTGGCCCGAGCGCGCCGCCGGCCATGCCGCGCTCGCCGCCGCCGTCGACGACCCCGTCCAGGCCGTACGCCACCGGGCCCTGGCGGTGGACGCCCCCGACGAGTGGCTCGCCGCCGACATCGCCCGCGCCGCCGCGGACTGCCGCCGCCGGGGCCAGCGCGCCCTCGCCGCCGAGCTCGGCCTGCTCGCCGCCGAACGCACCCCGTTCGACCGCCCCGGCGAGGAGCTCGCCCGCCTCGTCGCCGCCGCCGAGGACGCAGGCTGGGCCGGCCGCGCCGACCTCGCACGCCGCGCCACCCGGGCCGTCCTCGCCCGCGACGCCTCGCCCTCCGACCGGGTACGGGCCCGCCTCGCCGTCATCGACGCCGCGGGCCAGGCCCTCGGCACCCTCGACGAGACCTTCGCGCACGCCATGGACGAGGCCGAGGGGGACCCGGCCCTCCAGGCCGCCGTCCAGCTGCGCGTCGCCTGGAAGTGCAACCTCAGCGACGGCGACCCCGTCCGCTCCCGCGACGCCGCCGCCGAGGCGGGCGCGCTCGCCGCCGCGGGCGGCGACCAGGTGGCCGAGGCCATGGCCCTGACCGTACGGGCCCGCATGGGCCGCATCCTCGGGGACCCGGACGCCGAGGACATCCTGGCCGAGGCGCTGGCCCTGCCCGCCCCCGAGGTCCCCCTCGGCATGCGCAACGCCCCGCAGTACCTGGCCGTCCGGCACGCCCTGTTCGACGACCGGCTCGACGACGCCCGCAGCCAGCTCCTCGTCCTGCTGCCGGCCGTCCAGCGCACCGGCTCCTCCGAGGACGTCTTCGAGGTGCTGCGCAGCCTCAGCGAGGTCGAACTGCGGCGGGGCCGGTGCGCCGTGGCCTCCGCGCACGCCCGCCGGGCCCTGGAACTCACCATCGAAGCCGGGCTCTCGCCCGGCCCCGCCTGGTACGTGGCGGCCATGGCCGAGGCGACCGGCGGCAGCTTCGCGCGCGCCGCGGGATACGCCCGCCGCGGCATCCAGGCCTCCGAGGAGGAGCGCGACCAGGTCTTCCTCTCGCGCAGCCTGTACGCCCTCGGCCTGGTCGAGCTCGCGACGGGAGAGGCCGCCAAGGCGGTGGCCACCCTGCGCCGGGTCGCCGAACTGGAGGCGGCCCAGCAGGTCGTCGACCCCTCCATCCTGCGCTGGCACGGCGAGCTCGCCGAGGCCCTCGTCGCCGCCGACGCCCCCGACGAGGCCGCCGGGCTCATCGACGCCGTACGCGCGAGCGCCCTCAGCCTCGGGCGCGCTCCCGTGGTCGCCGCCCTCGACCGGGCCCGCGGTCTGGCCCTGTCCGCGCACGGGGCCGCCGAGGCCGCGGTCGACCTCCTGACGGAGACCGCCGAGCGGTTCCGGGAGCTCCGGCTCCCGGTGGAGCGCGGCCGTACGCTGCTCGCGCTGGGCCGCGTGGAGCGGCGCCGCCGGCGGCGGGCCCCCGCCCGGGCCGCCCTCCAGGCCGCGGCCGAGGTGTTCGCGGAGGCCGGGGCGAAGCCCTGGGCGCAGCTGGCCGGCGAGGGCCCGGAGCCGGTGCCCGCCGCGGCCGGCCCGGCCGTGGCCCTGGCCGCGCTGACCGAGGGGGAGGCCCGTCTCGCGCTGCTCGTGGCCCAGGGCGCCAGCAACCAGGAGGCGGCCGCGAAACTGTTCGTCAGCGTCAAGACGGTCGAGGCGCGCCTCACGCGGATCTACCAGAAGCTGGAGGTCCGCTCCCGGGCCCAGCTGGCCACCACCCTGCGGGCCCCGGGCGTCGGCAGGTGAGTCGGGCGGCGTGCCCGGACGACGGGCAGGGCCCGGACGCACGATGGCGTACGGGCCCTGCCTGCGGGGATCCGGGTGCGGCCCGGACGTGCCGGGGCGCGCCGGTGGTCAGCTGCCGGCGGAGAGGTTGCCGGACAGGACCGGGATGTTGCTGAGGATGTGCGAGAGCGGCTCGTCGCCCTTGGCCTGGGTGGAGTTCTCGGCGCACTGCTGGTTCATCGGGTTGGACAGGACGTTGATGTCCTGGACGCCGATCGGGACGATGCCGACCAGCGACTGGAGGTTGGCCTTGGCGGGCAGGCCCACGCAGAGCTTGTTGAGCGAGCCCTGGACCAGGCTGAGCTGCGGGCTCTGGACGCCCTTGGTCTCCTGGTTGCCGTAGATCTGGTCGGAGTCGTTGCCGTTGATCGTGGTGACGCCGCCGTCGTTGCCGATCGCCATCGCCGGGGAGGCAACCGCGGCGCCGGCGCCGAGCACCGAGGCGGTGACCGCGGCGGTGGCCATCATCTTCTTGAGCATGGGGAGAATCCTTCTCTCGGACTGTCGTACGGGCGGATGCCCCCGGCGGGGCGAGCTGATCAACTGCCGTCCGGTCCAGGGGTTATCGCCTGTCACCCGGGTGGCCGAGCGCACGACCGGGCGCGCGGGTCGCCGGGGCCCCGGAAGGGTTCGGAGGACATGGCAAAGGCCGCGGCCCGGCGCAATGCCGGCCCGCGGCCCCGGGGCCGTGGCGTCAGCCCGTCTTGCGGCGCGTGCGCTTGGTCCTGGCGCCGGCGCCCGCACTGTTCCCCTGGATCTTCGCCCGGCTCTGGTGGGCCTGCTGCGCCTGCGCGTTGCGGGCGTTGCGCTCCAGAGCCTCCCGGAACCTGCGCTTGGCCGTGTCGGCCGGCGACTCGTCCTGCGGGGTGTCCGATTCCTGTGCCATGCGTCCTCCTCGGATGATCTGAAGCGCTTTCAGTCTGTCAGCCGGGGTTCGCGCGGACCAGCGAGTTCCCCACCGGCCGTCCGGGTCGGGGAGACTGCCCTCGGACAACGGGGTGGTGCGGGGACGGGCTTGAGTCTCCCGCCGGGGGAGACAGCAGGGTGGGGGCATGAACGGCGACGCGCTCTATTCGATCGGGGAACTGGCCCGGCGCACCGGACTGACGGTGAAGACCATCCGCTACTACTCCGACTCGGGCATCGTGCCGCCGACCGG
This sequence comes from Streptomyces sp. NPDC046876, assembly GCF_040645035.1. Lineage (NCBI taxonomy): Bacteria > Bacillati > Actinomycetota > Actinomycetes > Kitasatosporales > Streptomycetaceae > Streptomyces > Streptomyces sp. NPDC046876. Next base: position 14,676 of record NZ_JBEYXK010000064.1, read on the forward strand.
CCGGAGCCACGCCGGCTACCGGCTCTACGACATCGACGCGCTGGCCCGCCTCGACCTCGCCCGCACCCTGCGCGAACTCGGCCTGGACCTGGCCGCCGTCCGCAGGGTGCTGGACCGGGAGACCTCCGTACCGGAGGTGGCCGCAGCCCACGCCGACGCCCTGGACGTGCAGATCCGCACGCTGCGGCTGCGGCGGGCGGTGCTGCGGGCGGTGGCCCGGCGCGGCGCCTCACCCCAGGAGACCCGACTGATGCACCGGCTCGCCCAACTGTCCGGAGCCGAACGGCACCGGCTCGTCCACGCGTTCATCGACGACACCTTCGGCGGCTTCGACGCCAACCCGGAGTTCGTCGCCATGATGCGCTCGGCCATGCCCGAGCTCCCCGAGGACCCCACCACCGAGCAGGTCGAGGCCTGGGTGGAGCTCGCCGAGCTCTGCCAGGACGCCGATTTCCGCGCCTCCGTGCGCCGTATGGCCGAGATGCAGGCCGCTGACCGCGCCGGCGGCGACACCGGGGCCCTGCACCACGAGCTGAACGAGGCGGTCCGCGACCGCATTGCCGAGGCCCTCGCCGCCGGGATCCTGCCGACCTCCGCGGAGGCGCTGCCCGTCACCCAGGCGCTGACGGCCCTGTACGCCCACGCCTTCGCGCGCGCCGACGACGGCGACCTGCGCCGGTGGCTGCTGGCCCGCCTGGAGGCGGCCGCCGATCCGCGGGCCGAGCGGTACTGGCAGCTCCTGGCCACCGTCAACGGCTGGCCGCCCGTGGCGAGCCTCGCCCCCGTCTTCACCTGGTTCATCGAGGCCCTGCGCAGCGGGGAGCAGCCGCGCGGCGAGGACGGCCCGCCGGTCGGCGGACGCTGAGCGGCAAACACGGAGTCCCGGACCTCGGCCGAGGCCCGGGACTCCGCGGGTGCACTTCGCATGACCGCCGTGTTCAACGACGGACCGCTCCGAAGGTCACCGCCTGCGGGACGGATTCCCGGCCGGCTCAGACGGTGAAGGGCTTCTGGTCGAGGAACTGGGGCGTGGGGTTGCCCGTGGTGAAGAAGTTGGGCACCTGCGAGCGCGGCATGAGCTGCTTGATGGCCGCGTGGAAGGCCTGGTAGCCGCCGCCGCTGAAGGCCCCGCCGTTCCACACGCGCAGCAGGGTCTCGGTGAACTTGCCGTTCACCCGGCCGTCGAGGGCGACCTGGCGGTCCTGGCAGGCGGAGATGAGCACGGTACCGGGCTCGGCGCCGTTGCTGCCGTTCTTCCTCAGCTCGCGCTGGAGCTCCTGGTAGAAGGCCTTGTTCTGCTCGAAGTTCTGCTGCTGGCGCACCTCGGGCATCACGCGGGGCGCCGGTTCGTCCGCGGCGGCGCCCGGCTGGGCCACCTCCGTGGCCGTACCGCTGTGACAGCAGTCGAGCAGGGTGAAGATGCGGACGCCGGGGGAGAACCGGAGGAACTCCCGGTGCAGCTCGTCGTCGAGGAACTGGCGGTCGTAGAAGACCAGGGTCTCGTCGAGTTCGTCCGGCTCGTCTCCCTCGGTATCGGGCATCTGGCCGCCGTGGCCCGAGTAGGTGAACAGCAGGATGTCGCCGTCCTCGAGCCTCTCGGCCGCCTTGCGCAGCTCGGCGGTGATGTTGTCGACGGTGCCGTCCGCGGTGAGCAGCACGGTGTCCTCGAAGCCGGCGGCGCGGGCCAGGGCCGCCATGTCGCGGGCGTCGTTCTCGCACGCCATGAGCTGTCCGTCCCAGCCGCCGTACTTGGCGGGGTCGACGTTGTTGAGGCCTACATGGATGGACAGGCCTTTGGGCATGGGTTCCTCCTGGGGAAGCAGTGACGGGGGTGTACGTCGGGGATGGCTTCCGCGGCGGGCGGCGCGGCGAACCCCGCAGCGCCGAGCGACGCCCGATCGGGCCTGGCGGCCGGAGCAACGCCCGCGACCGACTGGCGGCACCCGGTCGGCCGACCAATACTGGCCGTGGCCGGCATCCGTGCTCCGGTACGGGAGGTGCGATGGAACCCCGGGTCCTCTACGTCCACGGCAACGGGAACAAGGTCCGCGAGGAGCTGCTCAAGTCCCGGTGGGACACCGCGCTCTTCGGCACCGACATGGGCAGCGCCTCACGCATGGCCTACTGGGCCCCGCTGCGCCATCCGGCCCCGCTGCCCGACAGCGGGCCACCCGAGTCCCAGGACGCGGATCCGGGTTCCGCGGCGGCGGAACCGGCGGAGGAGTTCGTCGCGCGGATGCTTGCCGAGGCGCGCGCCGAGGCGGCCGACGCCGAGGTGACCGGCGGCGGCCCCGGGCGCGGTGGCGGTGGCGGTGGCGGTGGCGAGGGGGAGGGGGAGGGCGCGGCCGCGACGCCGTCCGACGCGCCCCTCGCCGCCTGGCTGCGGGACATGACCTACTTCGCGGACGCGCTCGCCGAGGCCGGCGAGGCCCCGCCGCCGGCGGGCGGCGCTCCGGAGGCGCTGCCGCTGCCCGGCCCCGCCCGTACCTCCGTCTTCCGGCTGCTGGTCAAGCACACCTTCAAGGACGTCTACGCCTACTTCTTCGGCGGGGCCGGGCCGGCCATCCGGGACGTGGTCCGGCGGGCGTGCGACGAGCTGCTGGCGGGCGCCGGGGTCGGCGGTCCGCTCGCCGTCATCGGCCACAGCCTCGGCAGCATCGCCGCGTACGAGCACCTGAGGCAGGAGCAGCGCGAGGTGGGCCTCCTGGTGACCATCGGCTCGCCCCTGGGGGTCCGCGAGGTGCAGGACGTCCTGGGCGAGCCGCCCGCGGTCCCGGTGGGAGTGGCCGCCTGGCGCAACGCCTCCGATCCTCGGGACCTCGTCGCGCTGGACCACACCCTGCGGCCCGAGTACGCCCCGGTCCACCTCGTCTCGGACCATCTGGTCGTCAACAGCAGCGGCAACCACCACGGAGCCCTGGAGTACCTGGCGACCGGCCCGGTCCGGGAACCCGTCCGCGGGCTGTTCGGTGGCCTTGCAGTCGGGTGAACCAGGTGAAACCATGACAGGTATCACCAATCGATCCCTCTGTCGCCCCTTGTAGGCGGCGGGACGGGTGTGCCATGCCGCTCTCCGAAACGGAGTGGGTTCTGGTCACCGCATGGGTGCGTGACTACCTGCTCGACACCAACGACCCCTACGGCCGGCTCCGGGGGGCCGGATACCCCCCGGAGTTCATCGGGGGGCTCCGGTTGACGAACGTGAGCGCGGAGAACGCCGCAAGCCTCGTCAGGGCGGTGCGCAGGACGATCGTTTCGCAGTTGTTCCTCGTCGACCTGCTGCTCACCCTCGACCGCCTGACCGTTCGGGAGAACTTCGAGGCGGAGCTCAAGGGGTACCGGGCCAGGCTCGAAGAGGACGAGCAGGTGCACATCGTCACCGGGGACCACTTCCTCACCAGCGTGCTGAGGAACGGCACCGAGGTCTTCATCGACCGCGCCGACCTGCGCGAACGGCTGAAGGAGTTCGTCGCCGACCCCGAGAAGACGGTGCTGGTCGTCGACGGGGAGCCTGACAGCGGCCGGTCGTACACCTACCACCTCATCCGGTACCTCGGCCAGCACTGCGCGTTCCGCCCGGTCCGCGTGAAGCTGTCGCGCACGACGACCGCCGCACAGCTGATCCGGCAGATCACCGAACGGGTCGACCCCGACACCTCATCTCCGTTGAACCCCACACAGTTGAACGATCCACTGTGGTCGGTCGGCGAGGCCGTGCAGAACGTCGTCGCCCGGGCGACGGCCGTACCGGAGCGGTTCTGGATCGTCCTCGACGACTGCGACGCCCTCGATGCCAACTCCGACGTGTGGGACTGCATCGGCCAGCTCGCCCAGGCCGTCTACGACTACGCCCCGGCCCCGGACGAGACCCCGCCCCAGCTGGTCCTGCTCGGCTACGGGCCCACGATGCCCCAGCTGCCGTACGACATCCGCAAGAACGTGCTCCGGGACACGGCGCACGCCGTCGGGCCCGACGAGCTGCGCGCCTTCTTCCTGGAGTTCTTCACCAGCGCGCCGGTGCTCCAGGACGCCGACACCCTCGCGGCGCGCGTGGACCTCGCCGTCGAAGCGGTCCTCGGCATGGCGAAGGCCCCGGGCGAGGACTCGTACATGAGCCGGCTCCGCATGGCGGCCGAGACCACCGTGCGCACCTTCGGCTCCCTGAACCCCGGTGAGGACTTCGCGGCACGGCTGCACCAGGCGCTGCAGGAGGTCGCGGGCCCGCAGGCGGCACCGCCCGTGACGGAAGTCCGCAGGGCCTACCGGGAAGCCGCCTGTCTGCTCACCCGCTTCGACCCGGCGGCCCTGAAGCTGCCCGGCGAGCGGGAGGCCGACGGCGGGGCGCAGCTGGCGCTCGTCCACGACAGCACCACCCTCGCCCTGCCTCCCGAGGCGGTCTGGGCCCTGAAGGACGAGGTCCGCCGCGAAGCGCTGCGCGGTCTCACCGGCCCCGACGCCGCCCGTCGCGCCCTGGAGGCCAACCTCGACCAGGTCCCCGAAGGCCCCGGGCCGGAACGGATCGCCCTCGACCACCTCTGCGGCAAGCCGCCGGCCCCGCTGGAGGACGGGGACGTCGACACCCTCACCGCCACCCTCCAAGCGGCGCTGTGGCTCTCGCTGATCCCGGGCACGACCGGATTCCCCGCCCCCGAACACGTCCAGCGGCAGCTGGAGCGGGCGCGGCTGCTCCAGCCGCTCCGCCGCCTGGTGCAGGACACCTTCTGCGGCCGCGCTGCCGCGCTGGCCGAGCTGCGGTCCTACGTCCTCGGCCAGGACGGCCCGGCCCGCCGCCCGCCGCTGGTGGTCCACGGGGTCGGCGGGATCGGCAAGACGACCCTGCTCGCCAAGTTCCTCCTCGACAGCACCGACGGCCCGGCCGGATCCCCGTTCTCCTTCCCCTTCGCCTACATCGACTTCGACCGGCCCACCCTCTCGGTCCACGAGCCGGCCACCCTGATCGCCGAGATGGCCCGCCAGCTCGCCGTCCAGTACCCCGGCCACCGCGGCGCGTTCGAGGCGCTGGCCAGCGAGAGCGAGGAGACGGCCCGCACCCAGCGGGACGAGCAGAACACCCTCGACGACAGGCACGAGCTGTCCACCGTCCGCGCACAGGACGGGCGCACGGCAGCCGAACGGTTCCAGGCCGTGGCCCGCAAACGGGAGAGCGTCCTCGTCCGGCGGGTCGCGCAGCTCCTCGCGGAGGCGGCGGGACCGGCGGACGGGGACGGCCCGCTGCTGGTGGTGGCCATCGACTCCTTCGAGACGGCCCAGTACCGCGCGAGCATCGCGATCGGACGGCTGTGGTCCCTGTGGACCTCCCTCCAGGAGGCCTGCCCGCGGCTGCGGTTCATCGTCGCCGGACGCGCCCCGGTCGACCACCCGGCGCGCGTCGTCGACCTGCGCACCATCGCACTCGGCGAGCTCGAAGCCGACGCCGCCGTGGGGCTCCTGACGGCGTGCGGAGTCCCGGACGCCGCCGTGGCCCGTACGCTCGCCGAGCGGGTCGGCGGGCATCCGCTCAGCCTGAAACTCGCGGCCCGGGCCGCCGCGGCCGTGGCCGACGAGGCCGGGTCGCTGAGCGACTTGGTCGAGAGCCTGCCCGCCCGGCAGCGGGACTTCGACCGCAAGGTCGACCAGATGCTCGTCCAGCACATCCTGTACGACCGGATCCTCAAGCACATCCCCGACGACGCGGTACGGGCCCTCGCCGAGGCGGGTTTGGCCCTGCGCACCATCACCCCCGGCCTGGTCAAGGACGTCCTCGCCGGGGCGTGCGGGCTGCGGGTCGACTCCCAGGCCCAGGCCCGGCGCCTCTTCGAGAAGCTTGCCCGGCTCGACCTCACCGAGCCGGCCGGCCCCGACGCCGTACGCCACACCGGCGACCTGCGGTCCAACATGCTGCGCCTGGCGAACACCGCACACACCGGCCTGATGCGGTCCGTCGCGGAGCGCGCCGTGCAGTACTACGCCGCCCGCGGCGGTGTGGACGACCGCGCCGAGGAGATCTACCACCGGCTGCGCCTGAACGAGAACCCGCGGGCCGTGGAGGAACGCTGGCAGGCAGGCGTCGAACGCCACCTCCGCGACGCCGCCGCGGACATGGCACCCCGCTCCGCGGCCTTCCTGGTCGGTCGCCTGGGAGGTCACATCTCCGACCAGGACCTGCGGGGAGCCGACCCGGAGGACTGGCAGCGCATCATCGCCCACGAGGTCGAGGACCTGCTCGCGCAGGGCTACGTCGACGAGGCCGCCGCCCGGCTGGCCGCCCGCCCGCCCTGGACCCCGGGCAGCCGTCTGTACTCCCTGCAGGTCGCGACCATGTGGCGCAGCGGACGCCGGGCGGAGGCGAGGCAGCTGGCGCAGGAAGCCGTGGACCGCGCGCAGGAGGCTGGTGAGGCCGAGGCGCAGCTCGACCTGCTGATGCTCTCCGCGGAGCTGGCGGAGGAGGACGGCGACCTGGAGGAGGCCGGACGCGACCTCGCCGCGGCACAGGACGTCGCCACGGCGCTCGGCCGGCCCTTCGACGCCGTGGAGGCCCAGCTCCGCCGGGCCCGGCTCGCCCCCGAGCAGGAGGTGCGGGCGGAGCTCGACCACAGCCTCGCGGGCATGCTGCGGCAGCTGTCCGACGAGCTGCTGCGCGAACGGCCGGACCTCGTACGGGACGCCGCGGCCGAGGCGGCCCGCCAGGACCCGGCCGCGTTGGACCGCGTCCTGCAGGCCGTGGGACTCCCGGAGGCCGCCGACGCGGTCGCGGACACGCTCGGGGAAGCGATCGACGGGGCCGCGCAGGAACAGCCCGAACTGCGCCCGGCCCTGGAGGAGATCCTGGCGGAGGCCGCCGGCCGCATACCGGCCCCGGCCGCGCAGGGGCTCGCCCAGGGACCCGCGCCGCCGCCGCTGCGGGCGGCCGATGTCCTGCGGGAGGCCCGCGGCCGCGACGGCCTCCTCGCCCTCGCCCGCCGACTGCTCGTGCTGCGCGACCCGAGCGGCCTGCTCGTCGCCGGTGTGGCGGCGGCGACCGCCCCGGACGCCCCCGGCCCGACGCCGCACCGACCCCGGCGCACAGCGGAAAGGAACGGCCCGCAAGCGGCCTGAGCAGGCATGAGCGACCCGTATCTGCCGACGCAGGACATCGCCCAGATCAAGGACGCCGCCCTGGAAGCGGGCTTGGCCAACCCTGCGGCCCGCAGGCTCCTCCTCGACGGCATCCTGCCCAAGTACGCAGGGGTGCTGCCGCTCGTCGACGCCCCCGGCATGCAGGTGACCTCGGACCTGAACGAGATGAACCGCACGGAGCGGCTGGTCGACGGCTCGGTCCCGCTGGAGATCTGGCTGCGCAACGCCGTCGCCCAGACGGCCGAGGCCGGCCCCCTGGCCGTCTTCCAGCGGGCCCTGGACCGGGTGGCCCGGGACGCGGCCGGCGAACCCGACGTACCGGTGGCGTCGCCGCCGGCGGGGGAGACGAAGGAGGAGATCGTCTACCTGGACGACACCGTGCCCTTCGAGTTCCTGCAGCGCGGGCTCCTCGCGGGCGCCTCGGTGGCCCGGCTCAAGGTGACCCCGTACCAGGCGGGCGCCCCGCTCCAGCCGAACGGCTACCCGCACGCCGGAACGGGCTGGCTCATCGCCCCCGGCCTGCTGATCACCAATCACCACGTGGTCTACGCCCGCACCCGCACCGCCGGCGACCGGGGCACCGTCGACCCGGCCGACCTCCGGCTCCAGGCGAAGAACTCCCGCTCGCGCTTCGACTACGGCGCCGACGAGACGGAGACCGAGGAGGTGACCGCCGGTGAGCTGCTCGCCTGGGACGAGGAGCTCGACTACGCGGTCATGCGGATCGCCGACCAGTCGCCGCGGCCCGCCCTGCGGGTGGCCACCGAGCCGCTGCAGGCCGCGCTGGCCCAGCCGGTGCCGGTCAACATCATCCAGCACCCCGGGGGCCAGCCCAAGCGCGTAGGCCTGCGCAACAACCTGGTCTTCGACGCGGACGACAAGGACCTGCGCTATTTCACCGACACCCGCGGCGGCTCCTCCGGCTCGCCCGTCTTCACCGACGACTGGACGGTGGTCGCGCTGCACCGCGGGACGCGGCGGGTCGAGGAGGGGATCGTGTTCCAGGGCCGGACCGAGGGGTTCGTCAACCTCGGCACCCAGATGAGCAGCGTCATGCGGCACCTCGCGGAGCACAGTCCCGCGGTCCACGCCGAGATCGCGGCCGCGCAGTCCGCGCTCGGCGGGCCGAACGGCGCGCCGGGGCAGTGAGCCGGGGCAGTGAGAGGAGGAGCGATGGGCAGCCGATCACCCGTGGCGACACGGCCCGAGGAGGTCTTCCGGGACCTCGGCGAGGTCGCCGACCGCGTACGCCGGGGCCTGCGGGCGGACGAGGACGTCGACGAGTCCTTCCAGGAGCTCCCGCCGGACGGCCAGATCGGCGCCTTCGCCCGGAAGGAGCGGGCGAAGGTGCTGGCGGCCGGCGCCCGCGGGCTGGAGAAGATCGCGGCCGGCCGCGAGGACGAGGTGGAGGACGACGAGTACTTCGGCGTCGAGGCGATCGTCCTGCTCGAGGGCAGGCCCGCCATCGTCATCCAGGGCCAGGACTTCCCCTCGCAGCAGGGCGACTGGGCCGTGCTCGACGGCCAGCGGGCCGGCATCCGGGAGTCGATCGCACGCGTCGGCCGCGTCGACGTCACGGGGCACGCCCGCCTGGACTGGGTGGGCACCGCCTTCCTCGTCGCCCCGGACGTGGTGATGACCAACCGCCACGTGGCCGTCGAGTTCGCCCGTGAGGACGGAGCGGGCTGGACCTTCCAGCCGGGGATGACCGCCCGCCTGGACCTGGCCGAGGAGCTGTCCGCCGTCCCGGGCGACACCTCGTTCGAGTACGCGGTCACCGGGGTGGTCGGGATCCACCCCGAGGCCGACCTCGCGCTGCTGCGGGTGGACACCGCCGCCGCGGGCGGCCGCGCGCCGGTGACCCCGCTGGCGGTGGCGGCCGATCCGCCCGGCGACGTGCCCGGGCGGCCGGTGTACGTGATCGGCTACCCGGCGGAGGACGGCCGCCGCAACGAACCCGAGGCCATGCGCAGGATCTTCATGGACGTCTACAACGTCAAGCGCCTCCAGCCGGGTACGACGACCGGGCTGCTCCCCGACACGCTCACCGTCAAGCACGACTGCTCGACGCTGGGCGGGAACAGCGGTTCACCCGTCTTCGACCTGGCCGACCACCGCGTCCTCGGCCTGCACTACGGGGGCCGGTACGGGTTCGGGAACTACGCGGTCCCGCTCTGGGAGCTGGTGGACGACCCGCTGCTCGACCGCGCGGGCGTCAACTGGGTCTGAGCCGTGGTCCGACGCGTGGTCCGACAGTTGTCCGACGTGTGCGGGCGGCGCTCAGCTGACGCGCAGGGCGTCGCCGACGAGCCGGACCGCGCGGGAGAGGCGGCCGAGCTGCTGGAGCTCCACGGCGTACATGCGGATCGAGTTCTCGATGACGGTCTCGGCCACGCCCATCGAGGGCAGCTCGGCCCGGCTCGTCTCGAGCGCCACCCGGACGGCGCGCATCTCGTGCTGCAGCTGCAGCTGCGCGTGCCGGGCGAGCAGGACGGGGCTGCGGGTCAGCGTGGAGTACGCGCCGTAGCGGGCCGGGAGCAGGTCCCGGAGCCACCGCATGGCCGTGCGTTCCCAGTCGTGCGTGCCGGGGGCCTTGACCTGGCAGGGCCAGTCCGGGCTGAGCGTGGGGGAGAGCGTCTGGCTCATTCTCGTCGCTTCCGAATGGTGTCGAACTCTGATCGAGACGTGGGTGGGCGGCCCCGGTCCAGGGGTTGACCGGGGCCGCCGGGAGCGCTCTGGTGGATCCTCATGCCGGGGACCGGCACCCGGGCGGGACGTGAGGAGGAGTCGTCCCGCCCGGGTATCTGTTCCGGGAGAGCGTAGGGGTCGCTCTCCTTGGCGCTTGCTGGATCCGGCGCGCTGCTCAGTAAACATATATACCGTCGAGTAAACAAGAGAATGAAAAATTACATACGCCTCGGCGGCATGAAAAAGGACGGCCTTATATCGGTTGAAATCCGGACCTAGAGGAAGAATCCGTGCTGGTCCGCCACCTGCTCGTAACCTTCCAGTCGCGCCTGCGTACGCTCCGGGTCCGCATCGGCCATCGCCTGGAGCAGGGCCGCCGACAGCACGCCCGGCGCCGCGTACGAGTCGAACACCAGCCGCGCCCCCGTCCCGGCCGCCAGCGTCACGTCCGCCTCCTCCACCAGCGGCCCCAGCGCGGAATCCGTGATCAGCGCGATCTTCAGCCCGGCGTGCCGCGCCGCCCGCAGCGCCGACAGGGTCTCCTTGGCGTGCCGGGGCATGGCGAAGGCCAGCGCCCACGTCCCGCCGGCCTCCCGCGACTGCAGCAGGGCGTCGTAGGCCACGCTGCCGCCCCTCGTCACCAGCCGCACGTCGGGGTGGATGCGCCGGGCCGCGTACGCGAAGTATTCCGCCAGCGACACCGAGATCCGCAGGCCCAGCACCGTCAGCGGCACCGACCGGGCCAGCTCGCGGCCGATGTCCAGCACCTGGTTGGTGTCGGCCAGCAGCCTGCGCACGCTCTCCAGGTTCTCGATCTCGGCGTCCACCGCAGCCTGGAGCTCGTTGCGCCGGTACTGCTCACGGCTCTCCGGGGAGCCCGCGACCGCGCTCAGCGCCATCGGCTGCAGGGCGTCCCGCAGCGCCGGATAGCCGCTGAACCCCAGGGCGGTGGCGAAGCGCGTCACCGAGGGCTGGCTGACCCCGACCCGCTCAGCGAGCTCGGTGATCGACAGGAACGCCGCCTCGGTGAGGTGGTCGACCAGGTACTGGGCGATGCGCCGCTGGCCGGGGGAGAGGCGGTGGCCGTCGAACAGGGCGCGGACCCGGTCGCCCGGAGCACGCCCGTGGTCCGGCGCCTGCCCGGTCGTCGGCCCGGTCGTCGGCGTGATCGCAGCCGCCTGGGCGCGTTCCTGCTGCCCCGATGACACCGGTGGCCTCCCTCTCGCGTCACTCTTCCTCCAACATAGCTCACGCCCTGTGGTCGGCGGCCAGGTCGGCGGTGTCCTGACCGACCCGTGAGACGGAGCCCCGGCCCGCAGCTGTCGCGGCCTGCGGAGCCCTGGAAATATGATGGGCCGGGCACTGCGGCGCGCCGCGCCGTGACGGCCCTGAGCCGAGGGCGCCGAGGACAGGGGACAAGCGGCCTATGGACGTGGAGGCACCCGGGAGCGGTCCGTGAACCCGCGCCGTGCACCGCGCCGCACCCCGCGTTCGGTGAGCGCGGACGACCTGCTGAGCACGCTGGGCCGGCTCACCGCCCGGGCGCGGGCGGGCGCCGAACACCAGTTGGCCCGCGTCGAGCTCGCCGAGGCCCTCCAGCGCGAGATGCTGCCCGCCTCGCTGCCCTCCCTCCCGGGGCTGCGCACCGCGGCCCGCTACTCGCCCGCCCGCCACGGCCTCGACATCGGGGGCGACTGGTACGACGGCTTCCGGCTGGCGGAAGGCGCCCTCGCGTTCTCCATCGGCGACGTCCAGGGGCACGACGCGGAGGCGGCCGCCTTCATGGGGCAGGTCAGGATCGGGCTGCGCGCGGTCGGCTCCGTCGTCGCGGACCCCGGCGAGGTGCTCAGCAAGACCAACGACGTCCTGCTCTCGACGGGACCCGAACTCTTCGCCACCTGCAGCCTGCTCCGCTTCGACCCCGGCACCTGGGAGCTGCACAGCGCCCGGGCCGGCCACATACCCACCGTGTGGGCCACGGTCGACGGCCGCTACGGGATGACCGAGGACGAGGGCGGCCTGCCGCTCGGCATGCTCCCCGGCGCCGAATACCCCGTCACCCGCCGCCGACTGGACCGGGCGGGCTCCATCGTCCTGCTCACCGACGGGGTCGTCGAAGGGCCGTCCTTCCCCATCGACGTGGGCCTCGAACGCGTCGTCGAGGTGGTGCGCGAGGCGGCGGGCGCCGACCCGGACGAACTCGCCGCCGAGGTGATGAAGGTGGCCGACTCCACCGGCCACGCGGACGACGCCGCCGTCCTCGTCATCAGCCACGACGCGGGCGGACCCGCATCCCGCTAGCGCGTGTCACGCCCGCCCCGGGGCTGCGGTTGTTGTCTGATGCTGTGGTGCGCACCGTGGAATGGCGACGTCTCCTCGCAGACACCCTCCGGATCCTCGCCGTTGCGGCCGCCTACTACGCCACCGGACGGATCGGCCTCCAGCTGCGCGTCGTCGTCGGGGGAGCCGAGGTCACCCCGCTGTGGGCGCCCACCGGGATCGCCGTCGCCGCCCTGCTGTGGTGGGGCCTGCGGGTGTGGCCCGGCATCACCCTCGGCGCGTACCTCTCCATCGAGCACATCAGTACCTTCCAGCCCGCTGACCTCGGGCTCCTCGTCGGCAACACCCTGGCGCCCGTGTGCGCGTACCTGATGCTGCGCCGGGTGGGCTTCCGCCCCGAGATGGACCGGCTGCGGGACGGGCTGGCCCTGGTCTTCCTGGGCGGGCTGCTGCCCATGCTGATCAGCGCCACCGTCGGCGCCGCGACGCTCGAGGCCACCGGCGACCTGCCGCCGGACCAGTTCTGGTCCGTGTGGGCGGCGTGGTGGACCGGCGATGCGATGGGCGTGCTCCTGGTGACCCCGGTGCTGCTCGTCCTGCCGCGGCTGCGCAGGCCCGAGGACCCGCTCCGGGTGGCCGAGGCGGCGGCGCTGTTCGCCGGCTGCGCAGCCGTCACCGTCCTCGCCGCCCGCAGCTCCCTTTCGCTGCTCTTCCTGGTCTTCCCGATGCTGATCTGGGTGGCGGTGCGCTTCCAGCACTCCATGGGGGCTCCGTGCGCGCTGCTGGTGTCCGTCCTCGCCATCTGGGCGGCCATCGACCAGGCCGGGCCCTTCGCCGGGCACACCCTGTTCGACGTGATGGTCAACCTCCAGGGCCTGAACGGATCGGCCGCGCTGACCGTGCTGCTGCTGTCCGCGCTGGTCACCGAGCAGAACAACATCCGCCTGAAGATCGAGCAGTTGTGTGAAGAGCTCGCCGAGGTGGTCGACCGGCTCGCCCCCGGCCGGCCGGAGGAGCGGAGGGAGGGCCGCGGGAGGAGCGAGCGGGGAGGGTGAGGGGACTGCAAGGGGAGGGTGAGGGGAGGGTGACGGGAGCAGTCGGCGGACGGGTGGTCAGGGGCGGGGCCCGGCGGGCCGGTTCGCAAGCCGAGCCGCGCAGGCACTCGCCCGCGCACACCCTCGCGCCCTCACTGCCGGGCCGCGTGGCCGCGGACTGCGCGGAGTACCGCGGCGCACCCGGCCCCGGGCCCGGAAACGGGTCCACCCGGCAGCGCGGGGGGCGCTGCCGGGTGGAGGTGCGGGGGAGGGGCGGTCTCAGCCCTTGGGGACCTGGATGACGACGGTGCTGCACACCTTGTCGGCGAAGGTCTGCTTCTTGTCGTCCCACAGCGGCCACAGCCAGCCGATGTAGCAGGGGATGCCGTCGAGGATGTGGGCCAGCTTGCGGACGAACGCCATGCCGAAGCCGAGGACGTTGCCGTCGGCCTCGCGGCGCAGGCTGATGCCGACGATCTTCTTGCCGGTCGTCTGGCCGGTGGAGCCCTCCTTGTACAGCTGGAAGAAGGCCATGCCGATCGTGTACAGCACGCCGATCATGAAGAAGACGCCCGGCTCGTCCGGGTTGTCACCGGTGGCGAGGTCGATGAAGCCCAGCAGGTACATCGGCACGACGGTGATCAGGACGTCGAGCAGGTACGCGCCGACGCGCTGGCCCCAGTGGGCGAGCGGCGGCATCCCGGCACCCGGCATGCCCGGCATGCCCGGCACCATGCCCGGGGCGGGGTAGCCGCCGTACGGGGCCGCCGGCGGCTGCTGGGGGTAGCCGTACTGCGGGGCGGCCTGCGGGGGCTGCTGCTGCGGGTAGCCGTACTGCGGGGGGACACCCTGGGGGGCCTGCTGCGGGTAACCGGGCTGACCCTGCGGGGGCTGCTGGCCGTACGGGTTGTTCGGGTCGCCGAAGCTCATGTGGCGAAATCTCTCCGGTGTCGGAAACGGGGACGATGCGGAACCGAGCGGAGAAACGACACCAAGTGACCGGTTTGCCCCCCTGAGCTGCCGCGATGTTGCTGGCTCATCGTGGTCGGTCGGTCGACCGCTTGTCCAATCCTCGCCCCTGCGCGGACGGTGCGGCAGCCCGCGCGGGGGCCCGTCATAGGTGGCCGGATTCGATTCCTCCGGGCGCCGACTCCGGTGACCGGGTGGTAACTTCCGCGAGTTGATCTTGCCTGCGGTCTCGATGCCGCGACGGTGATCCCTCGTTCAAGGAAGTCACATTGCACCGCCATTTCCTTCACCGCCCCTCCGTCCTCGTCACGCGCGCCGCGGCCTCGGCGGCGCTGCTGGCCCTGTTCTCCGCCGTCCCGGCCGCGGCCGCACCCGGCGCTGGAGCCACCGGGACGCCCCACCTCGACACGGTCGAGCAGTCGCTGCGCCAGGTGTCCCCCGGCCTCGAAGGCCAGGTGTGGGAGCGCACGGCCGGCAACACCCTCGACGCCTCGGCCGCGGGCGGCGGCGACTGGCTGCTGCAGACGCCCGGTTGCTGGGGTGACGACACCTGCGCAACGCGGCCCGGGACGCAGCGCCTGCTCGCGAAGATGACGGAGAACATCTCCCAGGCCACGCGGACCGTCGACATATCGACCCTCGCGCCCTTCCCCAACGGTGCGTTCCAGGACGCGATCGTGGCGGGCCTGAAGTCCTCGGCGGGGCGCGGGAACAAGCTCAAGGTGCGCATCCTCGTCGGTGCCGCGCCGGTCTACCACCTGAACGTGGTGCCGTCGAAGTACCGCGACGAGCTGGTGGCCAAGCTGGGCCCGGACGCCGCGAACGTCGACCTCAACGTCGCCTCCATGACCACCTCCAAGACCGCGTTCTCGTGGAACCACTCCAAGCTGCTGGTGGTGGACGGCCAGTCCGTGATCACCGGCGGCATCAACGGCTGGAAGGACGACTACCTGGAGACCGCCCACCCGGTCGCCGACGTCGACCTCGCGCTGCGCGGTCCGGCCGCCGCCTCGGCGGGCAAGTACCTCGACGAACTGTGGTCCTGGACCTGCCAGAACAAGGGCAACATCGCCAGCGTCTGGTTCGCCTCCTCCAACGGCGCCGGCTGCATGCCCTCGATGGCCAAGGACAACGCCCCCTCGGCCCCCTCGGCGCCCTCGCGCTCTTCGGCGAGCCCGGCGAACGCGGGCGGGGTGCAGGCCATCGCCGTCGGCGGCCTCGGCGTCGGCGTCAAGCGCAACGACCCCGCCTCCGCCTTCCGGCCGACCCTCCCCAGCGCGCCCGACACCAAGTGCGTCGTCGGCCTGCACGACAACACCAACGCCGACCGGGACTACGACACCGTCAACCCGGAGGAGAGCGCGCTGCGGACGCTGATCTCCAGCGCCACCTCGCACATCGAGATCTCCCAGCAGGACATGAACGCGACCTGCCCGCCGCTGCCCCGCTACGACATCCGCGTCTACGACGCCCTCGCCGCGAAGATCGCCGGCGGTGTGAAGGTGCGCATCGTCGTCAGCGACCCCGCCAACCGCGGCGCCGTCGGCAGCGGCGGCTACTCGCAGATCAAGTCGCTGTCGGAGATCAGCGACACCCTCCGCGACCGCCTCGCCCTGGTGACCGGCGACCAGGGCACGGCGAAGGCCGCGATGTGCTCGAACCTCCAGCTGGCCACCTTCCGCAGCTCGCAGAGCCCGAAGTGGGCCGACGGCCGTCCGTACGCGCAGCACCACAAGGTGGTCTCGGTGGACGACTCGGCGTTCTACATCGGCTCGAAGAACCTCTACCCGGCATGGCTCCAGGACTTCGGCTACGTGGTGGAGGACCCGGCCGCGGCCGTGCAGCTGAAGGACCAGCTGCTGGCGCCGCAGTGGCAGTACTCCCGCGCGACCGCGACGGTCGACCACGAGCGCGGCCTCTGCCAGGGCTGAACCGGCTCACCGCCCGACCGCCTGACCGCATCGTCGCCTGACCGCCCGGTCCGTACGTGTCGTACGGGCCGGGCGGTCGGCGGTCGGAGGACGGCGGGGCGTCAGTGGAAGAGCATCGAGGCGTCGCCGGCCGCCGTGGTCACCGAGCCGGGGCACAGGAAGCTGCCGGAGACCTTGGTGGCGGTGAACGCCTGGTTGACGTACTTGCGGGTGGAGGCGTCACGGTTCCACACGATGTTCGTCGCCTTGAAGCGGCAGCTGATGAAGGACTGCTTGCCGGTGATGTCGATGACGTCCGTCCTCGCGGTGCCGGCGGCGTCGTCGAAGGTGAAGACGGGGTTGTTGTTGAGGGTGGCGGTGATGCCGCCGCCGCAGCTCAGGTTGCCGCCGGGCGAGTTGATGGTCGTGCGGTCGACGCTGAGCGTGCTCGGGGGGCTGGCGCTGGTCCGTGCATTGGTCCAGGTACAGGTGTTGCCGGCGACCACGATGACGCCGTCGAGCTGCTGGTCGGCCGCGGGGCCCAGGGCGCTCGCCGGCACCGCACCGCTGACGAGCAGCGCGGCGGCCACGGCGGCCGTGCCCGTCCAGGTCGAAATCCTCATGCTGTCGCTCCTCTTCGCCACGTCCTCGTGGGGTGTGAGCGCGGCCCGGGGGGCCGCGCCGGCGTGCACCCGGCCGGCGGGGGCGGTTTTCGTCGTCCGGCCGGGGGAGAGGGTTCTGCGTTGCGCCACGGAAGGTCCCACGAGGACCATGAAATGTCAGGGCCATGCCAAGAGAATGGCCGGATGGCTCCCGATGGCGTGATTCCGGCGCCCCGTACAGCCGCCAGTGCGGGCGCCGGCACGGCCGCTCGTGCAGGCGCCGGTTCGGGCCCGGCCATCGCCCGTGCATCATGGGGCATTCGACCCGTGAGGACACCCAGGACACCCATGAACCAGCACCCCGACACCGCACAACTCCCGCGCCCCTTCGACGAGTCGTTCGCGGCCGACCCGCACGCGCTCTACGCCCGGCTGCGCGCCGCCGGATCGGTGCACCGCATCGCCCTGCCCGACGGCTCGCCCGTCTGGCTCGTCACCCACGAGGCGGACGTGCGCGCCGGGCTCACCGACCCGCGGCTCTCGGTCAACAAGCGGCACTCCACCACCGGCTTCAGCGGCTTCTCCCTGCCGCCCGCCCTCGACAGCAACCTCCTCAACATCGACCCCGAGGACCACCTGCGCCTGCGCCGCCTCGTCTCCAAGGGCTTCACCCCCCGCCACGTCGAGATGCTGGGCGACGGCGTCCGAGCCTGCGCCCGCGACCTCGCCGCCCGCCTCGAAAAGGCGATGGCAGACGACGGCGAGGCCGACCTCGTCGCCGCCTACGCCCACCCCCTGCCCCTGCGGGTCATCGGCGCACTGCTGCACGTACCCGACGCCGACCAGGAGCGGTTCGCCGGCTGGATCTCCACCATGCTCGCGCCCCGCTCGCGCGAGGAGCTGGGCGCGGCCGTCGGGTCCGTCCACCGGTTCCTCGTCGACCTCGTGGCCGAGCGGCGCGCCCGCCCGGGCGACGACATGCTGTCCGACCTGATCGCGGCCCGCGACGAGGGCGACCGGCTGACCGAGGACGAGCTGGTCTCCCTCGCCTTCCTGATCCTGATGGCCGGCAGTGAGACCGTCCAGCACGTCATCAGCGCCGGCGCCCTCACCCTGATGACCCACCCCGAGCAGCTGGCCGCCCTGCGGGCGGACCCCGGACTGCTGCCCGCCGCCGTCGAGGAACTGCTGCGCCACACCTCCCCCAACCAGACGGCGGTCCGCCGCTTCCCCACCGAGCCCGTCGAAATCGGCGGCGTACGGATCCCGACCGGCGACACCGTCCTGTTCTGCCTGGCCTCCGCGCACCGCGACCCGGCCCGCTACCCCGACCCCGACCGCTTCGACCTCACCCGTGCGGACAAGGCCCACCTCGCCCTCGGCCACGGCCTGCACTACTGCCTGGGCGCGCCGCTGGCCCGCCTGCAACTGACCATCGCGCTGGACACCCTCCTCGACGTGCTGCCCGGCCTCCGCCCGGCCCGGCCCGTCGACGAGCTCCCCTGGGCCGCCACGTTCCGCTTCCACGCGCTGCGGGCCCTGCCGGTCACCACCGCGCCCGCCGGGACCCCGTAGCCGAGCGGGGAGCCGGGCGGAGGCGGGCTCCCCGATGGCGGACGGCGGGGCCGCGTCCGGATGCGGCCCCGCCGCCGGGGGCGGAGGCTGGGCCCATGCACCATGCGCCGATCACCGTCCACCGGATCGCGCCGGCGGGAGGCCGCCGGGTGTCCCTGCGGGCCGAGGGCCAGGACTCGGTCCTGGGCCTCGCCCGCAGCGACGCCGACGTGATCGAGTTCCTGCGCCGCGCCGGCGTGCCCGACCCCGACGAGGTGGTCCTCGGGGACTCCGCCCTCATCGAGTGGATGACCGACGACCCGCACGCCTACGACGCGGAGCCCTCGGACACCGACATCCCCTGACGCGGCCCCGCCCTCCCGGGCACCGGCGCGGCACCATGGAGGACGGCGGCCGACCGCGGCCGCAGCGCACCGGTCCGGGAGAGCCCGGAGAGAAGGGGAGCCGGCACCATGCTGAAGGACTTCGCCGACCTGTCCACGCCGCTCATCGCCGACGCGTGCGTGCGCACCGGCGTGCCGCTGCGCGTGGCACCGCCCGGCATCGGGGCGGTGGTGACGGGCGGGCGGGTCGCCGGGCCCGTACTGCCCGTACGCCACTACGGCAGCGTCGACGTGTTCCTCGAGGCGTACGGGCGGGCCGAGCCCGGCGACGTCCTGGTCATCGACAACGGCGGCCGCACCGACGAGGCCTGCGTCGGCGACCTGGCCGTCCTGGAGGCCGCGTCCGCCGAGATCACGGGCCTGGTGGTGTGGGGGCTGCACCGCGACACGCCCGAGCTGGCGGAGATCGGCCTCCCGGTGTTCAGCTACGGCGCCTACCCGGCCGGACCGGTCCGGCTGGACGAGCGCGAGCCGGAGGCGCTGAGCAGCGCCCGGTTCGGTCCGCACCGGGTGACCGGCGAGGACTTCGTCTTCGGCGACGCCGACGGGGTGCTGTTCGTCGGCGCCGCCGTGGTCGAGGAGGTGCTGGAGACCGCCCTGCGGATCGGCGCGACCGAGCGCGAGCAGGCCCGGCGGATCCGCACGGGCGAGACCCTGCGCCACCAGACCGCCTTCGAGGACTACCTCGTCCTGCGCGAGGCCGACCCCTCGTACACCTTCCGCCGCCACCTGCGGCGCACCGGCGGCGCCATCGAGGAGTGACGGCCCCCGCCGGTCAGCCCGTGGCCGCCGCCGCCCGGACCGGCGCCGGGCACGTGGTGTCCCCGGCGGGCAGGGTGCCGTCCAGCAGGTACGCCTCGACGTGCGCGTCGACGCAGGCGTTGTGGTTCTGGAACTGGCCGTGGTCACCGCCCTCCACCGTGACCAGCCGCGAACCGGCCAGCGCCCCGTGGGCGCGCAGCACGCCCTCGTAGTGCGTGGCCGGGTCCTTCCGCGAGCCGAGCATCAGCACCGGCGGCAGCCCCTCGCCGGTCACCTTCACCTGCGGCGTCCGCATGCGCGGCCAGTTCGCGCAGACGGACGCGAACGTCAGCTCGCGCGCCCCGACCAGCGGGTGGGTCCGCGTGGACTCCTCGCTGTGCCGTACCCAGGCGCGGGTGTCGCGGTTCCAGGCGGTGTCCCCGCAGGTGACCGTGAAGAAGTCCGCGGCGAAGCCGGCCTGCAGCGGGTGCTTGAGCTGTTCGGCAACGGCCTTGCGCGCCGCGGCCGGGGCCTGGTCGGGGTGCTGGAGGAGGCCCAGCAGCTGCGCGAGGGCCGGGAACTTCTCCTCGCTGTACATCGCGTCGCTCGCCGCCGCGTCGAGGTGGTTCGCCGTGATGACCGTCCCCTCGATGTCGAGGGGGTGCTCGCTCAGGGCGGCCCGCAGCCGCTCGTACCCGGCGCGGACCTCCTGCGGCGTGTGCCCCTGGTGGTACGAGGCGTCGTTGCGGGCGAGCCACGGCAGGAAGTCCTGCTCGTAGCGGCGCTGGAAGCTCAGCGGCTGGCCCGTCATGAACGACTCCCAGCTCCCGGAGAAGTCGACGCTGCTGTCGAGCACGACCCGTTCGACGCTGCGGGGGAACTCGGTGGCGTAGTACGCGCCGAGGAAGCCGGCGTACGACGGCCCGTAGTACGAGACCTTCGGCGCGCCCAGCAGCTGGCGGAACAGGTCCATGTCGTGGACCGCCTGGTCGGTGGTGACGTACGGCAGCAGGTCGCCCGAGTTGCGCCGGCAGTCCCGTACGAAGTCACGGGCCCGGTCGACGGTCCGCCGGACCGCCTCGGGCGAACGGTCGCGCAGGTCGCCGCCGGAGAACAGGGCGTCGACCTGCTCCTGGCCGGAGCAGACCACGTTCGTGCTCGCGCCGACGCCGCGCTGGTCGAAGCCGACGATGTCGTACGCGGCCGCCAGCTTCTGGCTGTACGAGGCCAGCCGGGCCGGGCGCGGAAGCCCCGAGGCACCGGGTCCGCCGGCCGCCATCATCAGCACGCCCTTGCGGGCGGCCGGATCCGGCGCGCGCCGGCGGGAGACCGCGATGGTGAGGGAGGGGCCGGCGTCGGGGTGGTACCAGTCCCGCGGCACCGTCATCGATGCGCACTCCAGCGGAGCCGAGGCGCAGGGCTGCCAGTCGAGCTTCTGCCGGAGGTAGCGAGCCGGGACAGCGGGAGCGGATCCGGCGCCGAACGCCGCTCGGGCTCCGGTTCCGCTTCCGGCGGCGGCCGTTGCCGCCGTTGCCGCGCCCGCGGCTCCGGCGGGCAGGGCCGCCGCGGCGAGCAGTCCGCAGGCCGCGGCCGCGAGCCAGCGGGCGGGCTTGGTGAACAGGTGCATGGTGTGTCTCCCCCTCGGGGCCGGTCGGTCGCCTCGATCCTCGCCCGGCGGCCCGCCCGTGTTCGATGGCACTGCCATCCGTTCCGGGGTGGCACCAGTGCCACCCCCGCCCCCGCCCGGCCCATGGGAAAGCCTTGGGAAAACCGATACTTCAGGCCTCTGTGGCCGTTTCCCGACCGGCGCTACATTGCCCACGCCGCACTGATCGCGGCGTGAGGGGGGCGGGGGCGATGGGCTCGGGTTTCTTCGCGAGACTGGGCGGTGCGGCCGGCACCAAGACGGCGGCCGTGGCGGCGGCCGGCGCCCTGGCGGTGACCGGCGCCGTGGGCGCCGGCGTGTGGTGGGCGGCAGCGAACGACACCGGGCCGCGGCTCGCCGTCGTACAGCGCAGCCAGTCCGTCGCCGTCGCGCCGGGCAGCGAGCAGAGCACGCTCGTCGGCTGCCAGGCGCACGAGACCCCGATCGGCGGCGGGTACGCCATCGACGGCGCGGCCTTCGCCACCAGCAGCTACTTCCTCGGCGACCACTGGCGGGCGGTCGCCTCCAACCCCGGGGAGGCGGCGGCCACCCTCACCGTCTACGCCCTGTGCATCAACGCGCGGGTGGAGCGCCAGTCCGGACTGGACTTCACCTGGCAGGCGCCCGCGTTCCGCGACCGGGACAACAAAGTGACCGCCATGGGCGACGGCACCCTCATCCGCGATCTGACCACCGAGGGGCCGTACGCGTACGCGGCCCACCACCCCACCACCCAGCCGTCCTGCGCGGGTGGCTACACGCCCGTCGCCACCGAGTTCCTGGCCGACAGGACCGTGACGGGCAAAGCCGCGGCCCCGGTGCCGCTGGAGGAACTGGCGCCCCGGGCCGCGGCGCCCGGCGCCACCCCGACCCAGTGGCGGGTGACGGTCAACCCGGGCACGGCGCTGAGCGACCGCCCCTTCCGGCTCCCCAGGTCGGAGGACGTGATCCGCGAGACCCGGATCCTGGACCCGCAGCCGCCCCAGGCGAACTTCGCGGTCGGCGCCCGGCCGGTCTGCGTGCGGGTGAAGTCGTCGGCCACGGCGACCGCACAGGTGGCGGTGGCCGCGGGCGGCCGCGCGGAGGCCGTCGCACGCTGCCCGAAGGGCACGCTCGTGGTGGGCGGCGGCTTCGCCTTCCCCGCACCCAACGAATCGGACGGCGCCGAGGCCCCGCAGCGCTTCCTCGGCGACGGCTTCCTGTACGCGGCCGCGGACGCGCCCGCCCGGGGCGAGCCGACGGGCCGGGCCGTGACCGCATGGCACGTCACCGGCGTCAACCAGCAGAAGTCCGGCGATCTGTACCGCAATTCGGCCTGGTTGGAGAAGAGCGACCGCGAAACCCTCACCGGCAACGCCTACTTCGACAACCACGGGCACGGCCCCGACGACCAGGAACTGCGCGGCGCCACGATGCCCGCGCAGCAGCCGCTGATCGCCACTGCGGTCTGCGCGAGCTTCGACGCCGAGCCGACGTCGCCGTCGAAGACCTCCCTGGCCCCCCTGCACCCGCAGGTCCCGCCCGTGGGCACGTCGGCGGGCCCCTCGGACTCCGCGGCCTCCCCCGGGGCGGGCTCCTCCGGATCGCCCGACGCCGGCCCCTCCGCCTCACCCGGCCAGTCCGCCTCACCCGGCGCCTCGGCCACACCCCGCGCATCGGTCACCCCGGGCCCCGGCCAGTCGTCCCCTCCGCCCGGGAACAACTCCCCTTCGCCGCGGCCGCAGTCGCCCCAGGTCGCCATCTCCCAGCCGCAGCAGGGCGCCACCCTGCGGCGCGGCTGCGAGGAGTCGTTCACCGGCAGCGCCCGCACCCGGCCGGGCGACCGCCCGCTGACCGATCCGCAGTACACGGCATGGCGGATCAAGGGGCCGAACGGGCCGGTGGCGCTGGGTTCGGGAGCGTCCGGCCGCTTCCTCGTACCCCTGCTGCCCGACGGCACGTACCCGCTAGTATTCACCGCCACTGACCCGGCCTCCGGACTCACCGGCAGCGCCGAGATCCCGATCCGGATCATCGGCTGCCTGCGCTGAGGACGCAGGTCCGCCACCGATCCAGGAGGTACGTGTGTCTGCCGCGTCGAGCTATGCGTCCGGGGCCTGCGAAGTGCCGCTGCTGGGCGACACGATCGGGGAGAACCTGGACCGCACCGTGCGCCGCTTCCCCGACCGCGACGCCCTGGTGGAGGTGGCCACGGGGCGGCGGTGGACGTACGCGCAGTTCGCGGCCGACGTCGACGCCCTGGCACTCGGCCTGCTCGGCCTCGGCATCGCGCAGGGGGACCGGGTCGGCATCTGGTCCCCCAACCGCGCCGAGTGGACGCTGGTGCAGTACGCCACCGCGCGGATCGGGGCGGTCCTGGTCACGGTCAACCCCGCCTACCGCGCCCACGAGCTGGAGTACGTGCTGCGGCAGTCCGGGATCCGGCTGCTGGTCGCGGCGGACCGCTTCAAGACCTCCGACTACGCGGGCATGATCGAGGAGGTGCGGCCGCGCTGCCCGGAGCTGGAGTTCACCGTCCTGCTCGACGGGCCCGACTGGACCTCCCTGCTGGAGCGCGGCCGCCGCGGCGACCGGGCCGACCTGGAGCGCGCGGCCGCCGGGCTGAGCCCCGACGACCCCGTCAACATCCAGTACACCTCGGGGACCACCGGCTTCCCCAAGGGCGCGACCCTGTCGCACCACAACATCCTCAACAACGGCTTCTTCGTCGGCGAGTTGTGCCACTACACCGAACAGGACCGGGTCTGCATCCCGGTGCCCTTCTACCACTGTTTCGGCATGGTCATGGGGAACCTCGCCTGTACGAGCCACGGCGCGGCCATGGTCATCCCCGCGCCCGCCTTCGACCCGGCGGCCACCCTCGCCGCCGTCGAAGCGGAGGCCTGCACCTCGCTGTACGGGGTCCCCACCATGTTCATCGCCGAACTCGCCGACCCCGGCTTCGCCTCGTACGACCTGTCCAGCCTGCGCACCGGCATCATGGCCGGCTCCCCGTGCCCGGTCGAGGTGATGAAGCAGGTCATCGACCGGATGGGCATGACCGAGGTGTCCATCTGCTACGGCATGACGGAAACCTCGCCGGTCTCCACGCAGACCCGCGCCGACGACTCCGTCGAGCGCCGCGTCTCGACCGTCGGCCGCGTCGGACCGCACCTGGAGGTCAAGGTCGTCGACCCGCAGACCGGCCGGACCGTCCCGCGCGGCGAGCCGGGGGAGCTGTGCACCCGCGGGTACTCGGTGATGCTCGGCTACTGGGCCGAACCGGAGCGCACCGCCGAAGCCGTCGACCCGGCGCGCTGGATGCACACCGGGGACCTCGCGGTCATGGACGACGACGGCTACCTGAGCATCACCGGCCGCATCAAGGACATGGTGATCCGCGGCGGGGAGAACGTGTACCCGCGGGAGGTCGAGGAGTTCCTCCACGCCCACCCCGACGTGCTGGACGTCCAGGTCATCGGTGTGCCCGACGCCAAGTACGGCGAGGAGCTGATGGCATGGGTGCGGATGCGCGAGGGGGCCGAGCCGCTCACGGCCGAAGCCGTCCGCGCGTACTGCGACGGACGGCTGGCCCACTTCAAGATCCCGCGCTACGTCCACGTCGCGGAGGAGTTCCCCATGACCGTGACCGGGAAGATCCGCAAGGTCGAGATGCGCGAGATGGCCGTGCGCCTGCTGGACCTCCCCGCCTGACGACGCGGGTCTTACGGCCGGTCAGTCGCGCGGGGACAGCTCGGCCATGGCGCTCCAGCCCTGGCCGGGCACCTCGACGTGGATGATCTCCGGGGTGGTGGCGATGGCGCCGGCCAGCGTTTCCATCCCGGCCTTGAAGTGGTCCGAGGCGACGTGCGCGGCGCCCGCCTCGGCGTCCACGAAGGCCTCCAGGAGCGTGTACTTGTTCGGGTCGTCGACGCTGCGCGACCAGTCGTAGAAGAGGTTGCCCGGCTCGTTGCGGGTGGCACGGGTGAAGTCGTCGACGAGCGTGAGCCAGTCGTCGCTGAACTCGGGGCGGACGTCGAACCTGACGGCGATGAAGATCATGCGGACCACCCTGTCAGGCGGCCGGGCCCCGTGCACGCCGCGGCGCCCGGTTTTCCGGCAGCATCGGAAAACCGGTCCCGGTCCCGAAGGCGGGTCACCCGCAGCCCGCGGCCGCCTGCGCCAGCGCGGCCCGGACCTGCTGCGGGCGCCGCCGGAACTCCACGGTCGGCAGCGACACCGACAGCGCGTGCACGGCCCCGCCGTCACCGCCGCCCCGCCCCGGCCCGTGCGGCAGGGCCACCGCCAGGCAGGTGTACGCGGGATCGGCCTCCCCGACCGACAGCGCGAAGCCCTGCCCGCGCACCCGGGACAGCTCCGCCTCCAGCAGCTCGGCGCAGGTGATGGTGGCGCCGGTCAGCCGGGGCATCCCGTGCTCGGCCAGGTACCGGCGGAGCACCGGCCGGGGCAGCTCGGCCAGCAGCGCCTTGCCGTGCGCGGTGGCATGGGCCCGGGTCTCCCGGCCCGGGGCGAACGGGTTGCCGGTGTCGGTGACCGGGGCCGTCGTGTCGACCACCGTGATCAGCCCGCCGCGGTAGGCGGTGTAGTACGCCTCGGCCCCGGTCGCGCGGCGCAGCCGGGCCAGCAGGTCCGCCATGCGCGGGACCGGCTCCAGATGCTGCATCAGGCTCCGCTGCAGCCCGGGGATCCGGGGCCCGAGCGCGTACCCCTGCGCGGTGCGCACGAGGTAGCCGCGCTCGGTCAGCGGGGCCAGCAGGTGGTACGCGGTGGACAGCGAGCACTCCAGCCGGCGCGCCAGTGCCTTGGCGCTGACCGGAGCGCCCGCGTCGGCGACGGCGTCGAGGATCTCCAGTGCGCGGTCGACGGACTGCGGACCGGTGTACGGCATGGTGGTTCCCCAGGATCAGGAGGGCGGGGCGGAGGTACGAGCCTACGGGCGGCCGCGGCGTTCATCGAACGTTGACCGGACGCCGACCCCGACCCCGCACAGTCGAGCCATGGACAGCGAACACCACACCACGCCGGCCCGGCACCACCTTCCGGCGGTTCCCGACCTGACCGGGATCCGGCTGGCGCACCGGGCGATCCTGACCGACATCGACCGCCTCGCCCGGCTGCTCGACGGCCTCGCCACGGCCGCCGACGAGGTGTCGCCCGCGCGGGCCGCCGCCATCGCCGCGTACGTCCACCGCTACAACGAGGTCGTACGCGGCCACCACCGCGGGGAGGACGAGATCCTGTGGCCCGTGGTCCTCGACGCAGTGGCCGACGCGGCGGAGGCCGTCGCCGACATCGTGCGCTTCGTCGACGACCACGAGGCGCTCGACGCCCTCCAGGCCGACTGCGACGAGACCGCGGACCGCTTCGCCGCCGAGCCCGGGCGGCATGCCCGGCCGCTGGCCGACGTCCTCGCCCGGCAGCGGGACCTGTTGGTCGACCACATCGAGGCCGAGGAGGAGCACCTCTTCCCGGTCATCACCGGGCAGGTGCCGGGCGCCGCGTACGCCGCCGCCGAGGCCGGTATCCGCAGTGCCGATCGCGCCGCGGATCCGGCGTGGGCCCGCGGCTGGCTGCTGAGCCACGCCACCCCTACGGAACTGCGGCGCCTGCTGCCGCCGTGCCCCGCGGACGATCCGGTGGGCGGGATCCAGCCGCTGCTGCGCGCCTACGCGGCAGACGCCTCAACGGTCTTCCCCACCGCTTGACCCGCGGGCCCCGGGCATTTCAGCCCCGCCGGCGTTTGAGGCGCGGGGTTCGGGGCGGCGCCCCAGGGATCCCGGCTTCGCCGGGCACCGGGCTCTGCCCGGACCCTCCCCCAGCTACCGCTGGGGGTACCCCCAGCCTCAATCGCCGGCGAGGCTGGAAATGCCGGGCCCCGGCTTCGGAAGGGAGCGGGGTCTGGGGCGGAGCCCCAGAGGTTCAGCCGGCTCCGCCGACGCCCTGCGACGGGGGCCCGGCCAATCCAGCCTCGCCGGCGTTTGAGGCGCGGGGTTTGGGGCGGAGCCCCAAGGAACCCGGCTCCGCCGGGTACCGGGCTCTGCCCGGACCCTCCCCCCCATCGG
>NZ_JBEYXK010000065.1:0-41481 GCF_040645035.1 Streptomyces sp. NPDC046876
GCAGGCAGCTGCTGCCACGTACAACCGGACGTGGCCACGAACACGATCGCAGCAAACACTTCCCGGTCGCCATGCCGACGCCGGCCACCGCCCTGAGGCCGCGACGGCGCCTCCGGCACCACCCGCTGGAACAACTCCCACAACTCGTCCGGCACCAGCCGCTCAACAATCCCCACCACGACCGACAGCCTACCCAACCACCCAAATGAGATGGCCTCTTAGGTTCGGCGTCTGGAGCGGACGGGAAGATCAAGTGTCGGACCAGGCCAGTCCTCGCGGGACCTTCTCGAAGGTCGCTGACGCGCTGAAGGCCGAAATCGTGTCTACCGCCGAGATGACTGAGTTGTCGTCACTATCGCAAGTTATGGACGCCTATAGCGTCTCATTCGCGGCGTGGCGCTCAGGGCGTTTCAGGTGCTGCGGAAGGAAGGCGTTGCCGAACCGGTACCCGGCGCCTGGTGGCGGGTGATCCGCGAAGAGGAGGGCACGGATCGGCGGCCGTTGGCTGAGCGAGTTGCGGCACTCATCGTGTCTGAGCGGCTGGAAGTCGGGGCAGCGTTTTCTGAGCGCAGGCGAGCTGTCCTCGCGACTCGGGGTCTCCCGCCCAACCATCAGCAAAGTGCTGACGCAGCTTGAGGTCGCAGGAGTGCTGAGCGAGGGAGGGGACAGGGAAAGCGGCGAACGGTTCGGGCTGTTCTGAACCAGGAGGAGGACTCAAAGCCTTGAGCACCACAACGCTGACTGGGTGGGCGTACCCGCTCGCGGAGTCGCTGCTGGTGAGGCGCTTCCGCGCCGGTGGCAGCACTCCCTCGGGGGCGCGGAGAGGGCTCGCAAGCGTGCCGATTCTGGGTACGTACGCGCCGAGCTGCTGGAGGCGGCGGCGGTACTGCACGACATCGGCTACGCCCCGACCCTGGCCAAGACGGGGTTTCACCCGCTCGATGGCGCCCGGTATCTCCGGGACACGGCCGGCGCGGACGAGCGGGTCGTGCGACTGGTCGCGCACCACTCCTGTGCATGGATGGAGGAACTTGAGGACGAGTTCCCGCGCGAGGCCCGAGCTGGCCGATGCGCTCTGCTTCTGCGACATGAACACCACCCCGGACGGCGGCCCCCACCAACCCTGTGGACCAGGTGGACGAGATCGCTGGTCGGTACGGCCCGGACAGCCTGATCGGAATATTCATCCGACGCGCAGAGCCCGAGATCACCGCTGAGCTGTGGGCGCGGGCATGAGCGGCTGGCCGCCGCCAAGCGTCAGCCGATGTAAGGCGTGCTCCGAGATGTGTCCATCGCGTGCTCGATGCGTAGGAGCATGGTCGAGTGGATGTCCAACTCCGAGAGATCGGCCGGATCCACCCAACGCACCTGGGTCGTCTCGTTGCTCGTACGGATGTCGTCACCGATTGGCCGGGCCCGGAAGCAGATGCTGAACTGCTGCCGAGCCTCGCCATCGTCGTAGAGCATGACGTGTCCGGGGTCGGTGTAGATCCCCGACATGTCGAGCACCTCGGCCTTGATTCCGGTCTCTTCCCAGACCTCTCGCACCACGGTGTCGCTGATCGATTCACCGATGTCGTGGCCGCCGCCCGGAAGGGCCCATCGCCCGTTGTCGGAGCGCTGGATCACGAGTACCTTTAACCCTCGTCGTTCTGCATGAAAGCCGCGACGGAGGGCACGACGGAGTTTGCCGTCGGCGCCTGCGGGTCGTGGAGATAGCCGATGCGTCCCATGCTCATGCCTCCGTGAAGTCGTGGTCGGTCCGCGCCTCCCCAGGTTTGTTCGATGCTATTGGCGCATGTGTCGAATCGGCCGCCACCAGGGAGTCGGCGCAGGTGAAGCACCGGGGCGAGGCAGGCACCGATTCCGTATACGTGGGTGTTCACGAGTATCTCGTCGTCTGCGCGGAACAGGGAGTTGTACAGCGTCGCGTTGTGGAGTCGTATCCCGGTCGCGGGGTGGCTCGCCATGAATGGCCGCCTGGGAGGACCCGCGGACGTTGGAGCGTGTGCTCGATGCGCTGGCCAGGGAGCTGGACGGCTCGGCGACTGCTGCGAGCTCTGGCAAGCGGGCGCGCCGGATCCTGAACGTGGCCGTGGAGGACGCAGTCAAGCACGGCACCTTGAAGGCCAATTCGTTGCCGAAGAGGCGGGGGACCGCGCCGAAGTCGTCTGCTGCAGTCGACAAGCGGTCCCTTGTGGGCAGGGACCAGGCGGCTCACCTGTTGGCGTGGGTTCGTCGGCGCTCTCGGGGTGGGAGCCGGCTGCATGCCTTCTTCGCGGCCATGTATTACGCGGGCCCCCGGCCCGAGGGAGCGGTCGCCATGCAGGTGGTGGACGTCCGGCTACCGGGCGCGGGGGACGACGATCAATGGGGTGAGCTTCTCATCCACTCGGCGCGGCCCGAGGTCGGCAAGCACTGAACCGACAGCGGTGAGATTCACGAGCGGCGCGGTCGCAAGGGGCACGCTGAAGACGACATGCGGGTCGTCCCGTGCAGACGTGCGGTGATGCGGATCCTTCGCGAGCACGTCGCGGCCGAGTAGCTGAAGCCAGGCGACCTCCTCTTTCAGGGGAGAACGGGGGGTGTGCTCGCGGGAACGGTCATCCGTCAGGCGTGGACGACCGCCCGGAAGAACGTGCTGACGGAGGAGGAGATCGCGTCGCCGCTGGGGATGCGGGTCTATGACCTGCGGCATACCTGCCTCACCAACTGGCTGAACGATGGCGTACCACCGGCACAGGCGGCCGACTGGGCGGGGAACAGCGTTCCTGTCCTGCTTGCCGTGTATGCCCGATGTATCACCGGGCAGTTTCCGGACCTCAAGCGGCGGATCGAGCGTGCCGGCGGGGACCTGCCCGAGGTGTCGTAGGTCGGCTGAAGATCGCGGAAAAGTTCACCGCGTATTCTCCGGGCCACCCGCAGAGACCCGGTGACTGCCGGACGCCCCCGGGCGCCGGCCGGGGGCATCGGGCCGTTGCGGGCGCTGCGTCGGTCGTGGCAAAGTGCCTCTGACCTGCACGGAAGCCCTCCCGGGGGGAGGGCTTTCGGCTGGGGTGGTGAGAGTGCCCCCGGCAGGACTCGAACCTGCGGCCAAGTGCTTAGAAGGCACCTGCTCTATCCACTGAGCTACGGGGGCCGGAAGGTGGCCGTGGTGGCCTGGAGCCCCGGGGTGTGGGTGGGACTGTCGTCCGTGCCGGGTCAAGGATAGGGCTCCGGTTGCCTTGTCCCGGTTGCTTCACCCGCGTGCCACGATGTGGAGGTTCGGTGAAGCGGTCCCGATAATCGCAGGCAGGTGCGATTCTCGCACCGCTTTTGCGCCGCGGCGCCCTGGGTGTTGTGCACTCGTTATGCCTGCGTCCCACTCGTCTGCTCTGACCGGAAGGTCCCTCCGAGTCGCGGTCGGCGCGCAGAGGGCGTATAAGCTTCAAAAATGGTCCTAAATTGGGCATTCTTCGCATGTGGTGACCTTGGATGTTCGGCCTCAGCTGCTCGATGCCCTGTCCGCCCTGCGCGACCGGGTCGCGTCCGTGCGTCTGCCGCTGCCCCTGCCCGGCGCCCCGCGCGCCCGCCAGACCAGAGCCGAGCTGCTCGCGCAGCTCGACGACTACCTCGTACCGCGGCTGAAGGCGCCCGAGGCCCCGCTGCTCGCCGTCGTCGGCGGCTCCACCGGGGCCGGTAAGTCCACCCTCGTCAACTCCCTGGTGGGCCGCCAGGTCAGCGAAGCGGGAGTCCTGCGGCCCACCACCCGCATCCCCGTGCTCGTCTGCCACCCGGACGACCACCACTGGTTCGCCGGGATGCGGGTCCTGCCCGACCTGCTGCGCGTATGGGCGCCGCCCGGCGAGGACGAGCCGTTTCCGGCCGGCGGCCGGGCGGGCGACCCGGGGCCGGAGCCCCACGGCGCGCCCACCCGTGAGCTGCGGATCGAGACCGCCAGCGGCCTGCCCCGCGGACTGGCCCTCCTCGACGCCCCCGACATCGACTCCCTCGTCGTCGAGAACCGCACCCTCGCCGCCGAGCTCATCTGTGCCGCCGACGTCTGGGTCATGGTCACGACCGCCTCCCGCTACGCCGACGCCGTCCCCTGGCACCTGCTGCGCACCGCCAAGCAGTACAAGGCGACCCTCGTCATCGTCCTGGACCGCGTGCCGCACCAGGTGCTCGGCGAGGTCTCCCGGCAGTACGGGGCCCTCCTCACCCGCGCCGGGCTCGGCGACGTCCCCCGGTTCACGGTGCCCGAGCTGCCCGAATCGGCCGGCGGGGGCGGGCTGCTGCCCGCCAGCGCCGTCGCCCCGCTCGGTGCCTGGCTCGCCCACCACGCCCAGGACCCCGCCGCCCGGCAATACGCCGTCGGCCGCACCGCGCTCGGCGCGCTGGACTCCCTCGGGCGCCGGATGCCGGAGCTGGCCTCGGCCGTCGCCGCCCAGTACGCCGCCGCCGTACGGCTGACCACGGCCGTGGAGGACGCGTACAAGCAGGAGGGCAAGCGGGTACGGGCCCGGCTCGACCAGGGCGCCGTACTCTCCGGGGACGCACTGACCCGGTGGCGCGGCTACCCCCTCGACACCACCGCCGACGAACTGCTGGACTCGCTCGCCGAATCCCTCGGCGCCCTCCTGCAGTGCGCCGTCGCCGCCGCCGACGAGCGGATCGCCGAGGCCTGGCGGCGCGAGCCGGCCGCCGGGGCGGTCCCCGTGCCCACCCCGGACCGGGAGGCGGCGGAGCGCATCGGCGTGGCCGTGCGCCGCTGGCGGCGCGTCCTGGAGGAACTCGCCGAGCAGGAGGTCGCCTGGTGCGAACGGCAGCCCGCCCCCGACGCCGACGGCATCGCCGCGCTGCTCGTCGCGGCCCTCCTCGGCGGCAGGCGGGCCCGCCCCGCAGGGGAGAAGCTCGCCGAGCGGATCGGCGTACAGGCCGCCGTGCGGCTGCGCGACCGCGGCGGCGAGCTCGTCGCCGACCACCTCGAACAGGTGCTGCGCGCCGAACGGGACCGGCGCCTGGCGCCGCTGGAAGCCCTCGAGGTGACCCCCGAGCCGCAGGCCGAGCTGATCGCCGCGCTGTCCGTACTGCAGAAGGAGAGGTGACGCGGTGAACGCCCTGACCGACCGCACCGACGACCGCTGGGACGACGGACTGATCGCACGCTCGCGCCCCGTGCGCGAGGCGGCGGGGGAGGACGGCGACGACGGCGACGACGCGCTCATGCGGGCCCTGTCCGGCGCGGGCAGCGACAGCGGCAGGACGCCCGCGCCGCCGGTCAGCCGCGAGGCCAGGGCCCTGCGCAGCCGGCTGGAGGCGCTGGGCCGGCTGGTCGCGCTCTCCCGGACCCGGCTCGACGGCAAGACCCTCGCCGAGGCCGGCCGGGTCCTCGACGAGGCGGCGGCGCGGCGCGGGCTGTCGGCGCAGCACACGGTCGTCGCGATCGCCGGAGCCACCGGAAGCGGCAAGTCCACCCTGTTCAACGCACTCGCCGGAGTGCAGATCTCCGACACCGGGCTGCGCCGGCCGACGACCGCCGCGCCCATCGCGTGCAGCTGGTCCGACGGCGCGGCCGGACTGCTGGACCGGCTCGAGATCCCCGGCCGGCTGCGGCGCCGCCCGCGCGAGACCACCGAGGCGGGCGCGCTGCGCGGGCTGGTCCTGGTGGACCTGCCCGACCTGGACTCCGCGGTGGGCGCCCACCGCGAACACGTGGACCGCGTCCTCGCGCTGGTCGACGCGGTGGTGTGGGTGGTGGACCCCGAGAAGTACGCCGACGCGGTGCTGCACGAGCGGTACCTGCGCCCGCTCGCCGGACACGCCGAGGTGACGTTCGTCGTGCTGAACCAGGTGGACCGGCTGCCCGGTGAGGCCGCCGACCTCGTCCTGGACGACCTGCGGCGGCTGCTGGACGAGGACGGCATCGCGCTCGGCGAGCACGACGAGCCCGGCGCGACCGTCCTCGGGCTGTCCGCGCTCACCGGCGAGGGCGTCGCGGAACTGCGCGAACTGCTCGGCCAGTTCGCCCAGGAGCACGATGCCGCCACCCGGCGCATCGCCGCCGACGTCGACCGGGCCGCCGACCGCATGCGCCCGCTGTACGTGGCCGACGGCCACCCCGGGCCCGAGATCGGGGAAGAGGCCCGCGCCGAGTTCGAGGACCGGCTCGCGGAGGCGGTCGGGGCGCATGCGGCCGGGCTCGCCGCCGAGCGGGCCTGGCGGCGCAACGCCGGCAAGGCGTGCGGCACCCCGTGGCTGCGGCTGTGGCGGTGGTACGGGAGCCGGCGCGCCCCGCGCGCGCTGGCCGGGCTGGCAGCCGGGGAGATCGGCGGCCGCGGGCCCGGCTCAGGCCCGGGGCCGGAGGAGGAGGTGACGGCGCGGCAGCGGGTGGAGCAGGCCGTACGGGCCGTCGCCGACGCGTCGGTGGCCGGGCTGCCCGACCCCTGGGCCCAAGCGGTACGGGAGACCGCGGTGCGCGGCGGCGAGCAGCTGCCCCGGCTGCTGGACGAGGTCGCGGTGACGCTCGGGGCGGCCGCCGCGGTGCCGGGCGCCAAGCCGCCGCGGCCCGCGTGGTGGCCGGCGGCCGTGCTCGCGCAGGCGGCGATGACGCTGGTTCAGATCTACGGCGGGCTGTGGCTGGTCGGGCAGATCGTCGGGGTGTTGGAGCCGGACCTGGTGCCGCCGGTGCTGCTGATGGCGGCGGGCATCGTCGGCGGGCCGCTGGTGGAGTGGGCCTGCTCGATCGCGGCCAGGGGGCCGGCCCGGCGGTACGGGCAGGACGCGGAGCGGCGGCTGCGGCAGGCGGCGGCCGGGTGCGGGCGGGCCCGGGTGCTGGAGCCGGTGGCGGCGGAACTGCTGCGCTACCGGGAGGTGCGGGAGCAGTACGCGACGGTGGCGAAGTTGTCCACAACCCGTCAGTAATCCACAGGGGCGGGCGGGATCCGGGGCGGTCGGCCAGCCTGGTCGTACGCCGTGCGGAGGGTCCGTGCGGGGAGGGACGCGTCCGTGCGGTGACGGACGCGGGGGAGGCGGCCGCGGTGAACGACACGCTGGTGACGCTGATCGGCCATGTGGCCACGCAGATTGACTACAAAGAGACCGTCAACGGGCCGTCCGCAAGGTTCCGTTTCGCCGTCACACCACGGTATTTTGATCGACGCAAGGACGCTTGGACGGATGGGGCCACCAGCTTCTACACCGTGTGGGCCCGGCGCACCCTCGCGGTGAATCTGACCGGTTCCGTTTCGGTCGGCGAACCGCTGGTGGTGCACGGGCGGCTGAGGGTGCGGGACGAACCGCCTGACGCCGACGGGAACCGCTGGTTCTCGGCGGAGATCGACGCCACGGCCATCGGCCACGACCTCAACAGGGGGACGGCCGCGTTCCGCAGGGTGGTCAAGGCCGAGCCCGCCCTGATGGCCACTCAGAAGGCGGCGGTGGTCTGAGTGTTCGAGGCAGCTAGGATTCCCCGGTACTCACGGGCACCAGGGTCTTTGGCCCGAAGGGGAAGACTGTGTCGATTGGCGTTCCCGCATCCTCCGCTTCTGATTCCGCTTCTGCTCCGCGCACTTCTGCTGCTGCCGGTTCCGTCCTGCCTGCGGCCGCAGCCGCGGCTGCGGCCGGCGCTGCCGCGCCGGGGCGGGGGTCCGCGCGGCGGCCGCTGGCGGTGGCCCTGCTGGCCGCGGCCCTCGCGGCCGCGCCCGGAGCGACGGCTGCCGCCGACTCCGGGGCACCCGCCGCCCGGACAGCGGAGGGGGCGACCGCCGTCCTCGACGGGCTCAAGACCTTCGGGCAGGCCGTCCTGCACGCCCCCGACGGGTCGGTCCGGCAGATCCCGGCCGGGCTGTACGAGATGCGGGTCGACGGCGGCGGGATGCTCCAGACCTACGGGGTCGGGGTGGCCGGCACCGCGCAGCCCCAGGCCCGGTACACGGAGAGCGGCTGGAGCGGCAGCCCGCTCGCCGGGAACGCGGAGGCGGGCCGGATCCGCTGGGTCCTGGAGCACTCCTACCCCCAGCTGAACGACCTCGTCGGGCTCGCCAAGGCGGCCGGGGCCGGGGCGCTCACCGCGGAGAGCGCGGCGGCCGGAACCCAGGTGGCGATCTGGCGGCTGGCGGACGGGGCGCAGGTCGAGGCCGCCGACCCGGCGGCTGAGAAGCTCGCCGACTACCTCCAGCGGTCCGCGGGGCGGCTGCCTGAGCCCCCGGCCTCGCTCCACCTGGATCCGGCGAGCGTGTCCGGGCCGGTGGGCAGCCGGATCGGCCCGGTCACCGTGCGCACCGGGGCGCAGAGCGTGACGGTCACGCCCGACGCGGCCGCCGCGGCCATGGGGGTGCGGGTCGTCGACGCCGAGGGCCGGCCGGTCACCGCCGCGGCCAACGGAAGCCGGCTGTACGTCGAGGTACCCGCGGGCACCCCGGACGGGACCGCCTCGATCAGCGTGCAGGGCTCCACGAAGGTGCCGGTCGGGCGGGTCTTCACCAGCGGTCTTCCCACCCAGGCGCAGATCGTGGCCGGCTCCAGCGAGTCCGCGGCCGCGGCCCGGGCGACGGCGGTCTGGCCGCAGCCGCTGGTGGCCGCGGCGGGCAGGGCCGACGGGGGGAACGTCGTGACGGCGGCCTCCGCCGCGGCCGAGCCCTCGACCAGCCCGGACGAGGAACGTCTCGCCACCAGCGGCAGCTCGGCGGCCACGCCGGTGATCGCCTCCCTGGCGGTGGGCCTGGTGGTGCTGGGCGGGCTGGTGGTGCTCCTGGTCCGCAAGCGGCCGCTGGAGGAGGACGAGGCGTAAGGGGAAAGGGGAGGTGAAGGGGAGCGCCCGATCGGCCCGATTTCGGATCCCCGTCCCGGGGTAAGGGCGAAAGATGGCTGATCAGGAACTCACTTGGTGGGGCGCCGCCGCGCGATGGGACCGGGCCCTGTTCGACGCGGTGGCCCGGCGGCACTGGCCCGGGGGCGACCGGGTGCTGCCGCGGCTCAGCCGCGCCGCCAACCACGGGGTGCTGTGGGGAGTGGCCGCGGTGGCCATCGCGGCCTTCGGCCCGGCCGGAGCCCGCAAGGCCGCGGTGCGCGCATCGGCCTCGCTGGCGCTGGCCTCGGCGACGATCAACACCATCGGCAAATGGTCCGTACGCCGCCCGCGGCCGCTGCTGGAGGGGGTGCCCGCAGTGCGGCAGCTGGCCACGCAGCCGCTGACCACCTCCTTCCCCTCCGGGCACTCGGCGTCCGCCTTCGCCTTCACCACCGGGCTGGCGCTGCATGCTCCGCTGTGGGGTGCGGCGCTGGCTCCGGTCGCCGCGTCGGTGGCGTTCTCCCGGGTGTACACGGGGGTGCACTACCCGTCCGACGTGGTCGCGGGGGCCGCGCTCGGAGTGGCCGCCGGCTTCGCCGTGCGCGGGGTCGCGGCCCGCGTCGAGGAGGCCCGGTCCGTCCCCCGGAACGAGTCGGCCGCCGCCGACGCGCCCGCCCTGCCGGACGGCGAGGGGCTCGTCGTGGTCGTCAACGCCGCCTCGGGCACCCCGGCCGCCGCGGGGCTCGAGGTGCTCCGTGACGCCCTGCCCGCCGCCGAGGTGGTCGAGTGCGAGGGCCCGGAGGTGCGCGGGGCGCTCGCGGCCGCCGCCTCCCGGGCCGCGGTGCTCGGGGTGTGGGGCGGCGACGGCACGATCAATGCCGCCGCCGGAGCCGCGCTGCGCGCCGGGGTGCCGCTCGCGGTGTTCCCCGGCGGCACGATGAACCACTTCGCGCTCGACCTCGGCCTGACCGGCCCGGAGGACACCTGCCGCGCCGTCGCCGAGGGCCGGGCCGTCCGCGTCGCCGTGGGCCGCTTCACCCCCGGGCCCGGGGCCGGGCCGGCGGAGCACGGGTACTTCCTGAACACCTTCAGCATCGGGGCGTTCCCCGAGTTGCTGCGCCACCGGCTGCGCTGGGCCCCGCGGATCGGCAGCGGTCCGGCCGCGCTGCTCGCCGCCTGGAAGGTGCTGCGGGCCGAGCGGCCGGTGCCGCTGCGGCTGGCCGGGCGGCGGCGGAGCGTCTGGCTGCTGTTCGCGGGCAACGGCACCTACCACGGCGCCGGACCGGTGCCGCGCCGCCGCGAGAGCCTCGGCGAAGCCCTGCTGGACGTCCGACTCGTCCACGGCGGCGGCCGCCCCGGCCCCCGCCTCCTCGCCGCCGCCTTCACCGGCCCCCTGTCGCGCTCCCCGCTGCACACCGCCACCAGCCTGCGCCGGCTCCGGATCGCCGACATCCCGCCCGGGACCCCCTTCGCGTACGACGGCGAGTACGCCCGCTGCCCCGCCTCCCTGGTCCTCGACACCCTGCCGGAGGCCTTGACCGTGTACTGCCCGGACGGCCCGGGCAGGGAGGAGTGACGGCGCCGCCGCCTCAGGTCCTGACCGGGGCCGCGGCGGAGGTGCCGCCCGCGCCGACCCCGAGGTCGGTGCGCATCACCGCGCGCATCCGGTCCCACCGCCGGTACAGGTGGTGGAAGTCCACGGTGCGTATCTCGTCGAACGAGCCGTCCGGGTCGGGATCGCCCTCGTCCAGGCACATGATCCGGCGGTACATGTCGGACAGGGCGCCGCTCATCCCGTCGAGC
Source organism: Streptomyces sp. NPDC046876 (assembly GCF_040645035.1). Lineage (NCBI taxonomy): Bacteria > Bacillati > Actinomycetota > Actinomycetes > Kitasatosporales > Streptomycetaceae > Streptomyces > Streptomyces sp. NPDC046876. The sequence continues at coordinate 10,574 of NZ_JBEYXK010000065.1, forward strand.
TCGGCCAGCACCGAGCCGGAGGCGATCATCTGCGCCTCCGCGAAGGCCGAGTGGTGCTCCCGCCGCGCTTCCTCCAGCGCCTCCCGGGCCTCCGGGGTCACCTCTGCCTTCTGGATCAGCCACAGGAAGTTCATCAGCTGGGTCCGGTAGCGGCGGAAGACCGCGTTGACGTTCATGTAGCAGTCCCGGCGGCGGTCGAGCTCCGCCTTCTCCTGCTCGCGCAGCCACTGGACCTCCGTCAGCCGCCGCTGGCGTTCGAACTGGTCCGTCTGGACCCGGGCCAGGGACCGGTGCGACAGGACGGCCACGACGAGCGTGCCGGTGACGCCGACCAGCGCGGTGGCCAGCCCGACGAGAGCGTTTCCCACAGAGCCTCCCCTTCTCCGTGTGCATGATCTTCGTGCCCGCGCCGATGGACGGGCTTCGCGCCGGTGGGCGGGCTTTCGTGCCGGTCCCGCGGCCCTCCCGGTCCCGCCGCTGATCAGGGCGCTGACCATACGGGTTTCCGCCGCGGGGTGGACGGCTGGCAAGATGGGGTGTATCTGCCCACCATCGATCTGCCGGACGGTTTCTCTTGGCTGAGTACATCTACACCATGCGCAAGACGCGCAAGGCGCACGGTGACAAGGTGATCCTCGACGACGTCTTCCTGAACTTCCTGCCGGGAGCCAAGATCGGTGTCGTCGGCCCGAACGGTGCCGGTAAGTCCACCGTCCTGAAGATCATGGCGGGCATCGAGCAGCCGTCCAACGGTGACGCCTTCCTGTCGCCCGGCTACAGCGTCGGCATCCTCATGCAGGAGCCCAAGCTCGACGAGAGCAAGACCGTCCTGGAGAACGTCGAGGACGGCGTCGCCGAGATCAAGGGCAAGCTCAACCGGTTCAACGCGATCGCCGAGGAAATGGCGACGAACTACACCGACGAGCTGATGGAGGAGATGGGCAAGCTCCAGGACGACCTGGACCACGCCAACGCGTGGGACCTCGACGCCCAGCTGGAGCAGGCCATGGACGCCCTGGGCTGCCCCCCCGGCGACTGGCCGGTCGTCAACCTCTCCGGTGGTGAGAAGCGCCGCGTCGCCCTCTGCAAGCTCCTGCTCGAGGCCCCCGACCTGCTGCTCCTCGACGAGCCCACCAACCACCTCGACGCCGAGTCCGTGAACTGGCTGGAGCAGCACCTGGCCCAGTACAAGGGCGCCGTCGTGGCCGTCACCCACGACCGCTACTTCCTCGACAACGTCGCCGAGTGGATCCTGGAGCTCGACCGCGGCCGCGCCCACCCCTACGAGGGCAACTACTCCACCTACCTGGAGAAGAAGGCCGAGCGCCTCAAGGTCGAGGGCAAGAAGGACGAGAAGCGCCAGAAGCGCCTCAAGGAAGAGCTGGAGTGGGTCCGCTCCAACGCCAAGGGCCGCCAGGCCAAGTCCAAGGCCCGTCTCGCCCGCTACGAGGAGATGGCCGCCGAGGCGGAGAAGATGCGGAAGCTGGACTTCGAGGAGATCCAGATCCCGCCGGGCCCGCGCCTGGGCTCGATCGTCGTCGAGGTCAACAACCTCTCCAAGGCCTTCGGCGACAAGGTCCTCATCGACGACCTGTCCTTCACGCTGCCCCGCAACGGCATCGTCGGCATCATCGGTCCGAACGGCGCGGGCAAGACCACGCTGTTCAAGATGATCCAGGGCCTGGAGGCCCCGGACGCCGGCGACATCAAGGTCGGCGAGACCGTCAAGATCTCGTACGTCGACCAGGGCCGCGCCAACATCGACCCGAAGAAGACCCTCTGGGCGGTCGTCTCGGACGAGCTGGACTACATCAACGTCGGCCAGGTCGAGATGCCGTCCCGCGCCTATGTCTCCGCGTTCGGCTTCAAGGGCCCGGACCAGCAGAAGCCGGCCGGCGTGCTCTCCGGCGGTGAGCGCAACCGCCTGAACCTGGCGCTCACCCTCAAGCAGGGCGGCAACCTGCTGCTCCTCGACGAGCCGACCAACGACCTCGACGTCGAGACCCTGTCCTCCCTCGAGAACGCGCTGCTGGACTTCCCCGGCTGCGCCGTGGTCGTCTCCCACGACCGCTGGTTCCTCGACCGGGTCGCCACGCACATCCTGGCGTACGAGGGCGAGTCGAAGTGGTTCTGGTTCGAGGGCAACTTCGAGTCCTACGAGAAGAACAAGGTCGAGCGGCTCGGCCCGGACGCCACCCGTCCGCACCGCGCCACCTACAAGAAGCTCACCCGGGGCTGAGGCAGGCAGCCACCATGGCAAGACACCAGTACCGATGCCCCATGCGCTGGGCGGACATGGACGCCTTCGGGCACGTCAACAACGTCGTCTTCCTCCGCTACCTGGAGGAGGCGCGCATCGACTTCATGTTCCGCCTCGCGCCGGGCGAGGGCAGTGAGTCCTTCACGGGCGGCTCCGTCGTGGCCCGCCACGAGATCGACTACAAGCTGCCCCTCGTGCACCGCCACGAGCCCGTGCTCATCGAGTCCTGGGTGACCCGGATCGGCGCCGCGTCCCTGACCATCCGCTACGAGGTCAAGGACGAGGCGACCGAGGACCGGCCGGAGACGGTGTACGTGCGCGCCGAGACGGTCGTCGTGCCGTACAACCTCGCCGAGGGCCGGCCCCGCCGCATCACCGACGAGGAGCGGCACTTCCTCGAGGAGTACCTCGACGCGCCCGCGCCCGAGCGGGCGGGTGCCGGTGCCCGGGCGAAGCGTTCCGAAGGGCGCCTCGCGGCATGAGCCCCACGCTGCGCTTCGCCGACCCCGGGGAGGCGGCGGACCTCGCCGCCTTCCTGGGCCGGCTGGTGCACTACGACCGCGCCGCCGCGGTCCGCCTCCAGGCGGGCGGCGGCGCGCTCGCCGTCTTCGGGCGGCCGCCGTCTTTCGACGTGCTGGCCATCCGCACCGTGCGGCTCGCGGAGCCGGTCGCGATGCCGCTGGACACGACCGTGTCCGCCGGTGAGCTGCTGGAATCCGTGGACGAGGACGCCGCCGGCGCCGTCGTGCCCGCTGCCGTCACCGGCCCGCCGTGGGCCGGGGTGCTCCCGCCGCGCGGCGGCTGGCAGGAGGTTGCGGGGCTGCCCGCCCCCGAGGCGATCCGGGCAGCCCTGGCCGGCGCCGTCGCCGAGTTCCGGGCCCGCGACGAGGCCCTGCCCCCGCAGCACCGGACCCGCTCCCAGCGGGACCGCATCGGCCGCGAGATCTGGTCCAGGACCCTGGGCGACACCGAGCTTCCGCTGCGCGCCGTGCACGCCGCGCAGTCCCTCGGCTTCCTGCGGCCCACGCGGTCCGCGGTGCCGGCCGCTTCCGGCGCCCGTGCCGTCACCGCCGGTACGGGTACCGCTTCCGCGGCGGCCACCGGTTCCGCTTCCGCGGGTGGCCACGGGGCGCCCCAGCCGGTCGCGCTGCTCGCCTCCGGCGGCTGGCTGCGGCTGAGGACCCCGTACGGCTCGATCGCCCTGCGCCGCCCCGGCGTCGCCGGCGGCCTGGGCGCGCTCCAGGTCCGGCCGGTCCGGTAGGGCCGCGGCCCGCGGACCGAGTGCTGCGGGCGAGTGCTGCGGGCAGCGCGCTGCGGGCTACGGGTTGAACGAGTGGGTGTGGTTCGGGCGGCTCACGACGAACTCGTTCATGAGGATCTCCCGCGAGTTGCCGTCCGTGGTGTTCGCACACCACTCGAAGGCCTGGTGCGGGACCGTCTCCCGGAACCGGTCGCGCCACTCGACGCCGTCACCGGCGTACGCGTAGCAGTACCAGGTCGCGTTGACCGCGGAGGGGTCACCGCCGAAGACCGTGGCACTCTCCCCGGGGCCGATCCGCCACCAGCCCTCCTTCACCCAGTTGCTGCCGTCGGAGCAGCTGGGCTGGTACCGCTCCACCATCGTCCAGATCTCGCGGTGGTAGTTGTTCTGGAACTTCAGCGCCATGACCTGCTCCTACTCTCCGTGGGGGTGCCTGCGGGCGGCCGGGCTGCCGTCGGCCGGGGACACGGGCGCCGGCCCGCGGCCTGGTTGCGAGGAGCTCGTACTCTCCGCATGGCCGGAGTCGGCGGCCGACCGGCCCGAGGCGAGGGCGCGGTCCAGTGCCTCCTCGTCCGCGTCGGTGGTCGGGTCCACGGCGTCGGCCGTGCTCTGCGACATGGGAACTCCAATCTCCGTCGGGGTGGTGCGGCGGAGAGGTTCCCGGCAGGAGGAGCGGTGTACCGCGGGGTGGCTGCCCGTGCCCCGTACGGGCCCGGCGGGGGCCCTCGCACGGGGGCTCTTGTACGGCCGCTTGCAGGGTCCCTTGCACGGCGGCGGGTCGGTGCGGGGCGTCGGTGGCCGGATCAGCCCGCGGTGTTGATCATCGAGGCGGCCGCGTACGTCAGGTACCGCCACAGCTGGGCCTCGTGCTCCGGCGCCAGGCCCAGCTCGTCCACCGCGACCCGCATGTGGCCCAGCCACGCGTCGTGCGCCGCCGCGTCCACCTGGAACGGGGCGTGCCGCATCCGCAGGCGCGGGTGCCCGCGGTTCTCGCTGTAGGTGTTCGGGCCGCCCCAGTACTGCATCAGGAAGAGCGCGAACCGCTCCTCGGCCGGGCCGAGATCCTCCTCCGGGTACATCGGGCGCAGCAGCGGGTCCTGCGCCACCCCCTCGTAGAAACGCCGCACCAGGCGGCGGAAGGTCTCCTCGCCGCCGACCTGCTCGTAGAAGGTCTGCTCCTGAAGCGTGCCCCGCGGAATCTCATTCACCCGACCATCGTCTCAGACACCCGGACGGAGGACGGAGGTCTTAGGACCACCGTTCGCCTCGGGCGGCCGGGCGCAGGACAGTGGAGCCATGGGCGCACATCGCACGGAGCACGTCGAGCGGCGCGATCTGCGGGAGACCGCGCACGCCGCCCAGGTGCGCGAGCTGACCGCCGCCGGGGTGCTGGAGGACCCGGCCTGGCGCGCGGCGTTCGCGGCGGTGCCCCGGCACGAGTTCGTCCCGTGGTTCTTCACCGGCCGCGGGGCCGGGCACGAGCGGCTGTGGGCCGAGGACCCGGACCCGGCCCGCCGTGCCCGCTGGCTGCGCGGGGTATACGCCGACACCCCGCTGGCGACCCGGCTGCGCGACGGCGAGCTGGTCTCCTCCAGCAGCCAGCCGTCCCTGATGGCGAAGATGCTCACGGCGCTGGACGTGCGCGAGGGGAACGACGTACTGGAGATCGGCGCCGGCACCGGCTACAACGCGGCGCTGCTCTGCCACCGGCTCGGCGACGAGCACGTCACCACCGTCGACCTCGACGAGGAGATCACCGAGTCCGCCCGGGCGCACCTGGCCCGGCTCGGCTACCGGCCCGCCGTGGTCACCGGCGACGGCGCGCGCGGCTGCCCCGCCCGCGCCCCCTTCGACCGGATCCTGGTGACCTGCACCCTGCCGCGGATCCCGCTCGCCTGGCTCGGCCAGTGCCGGCCGGGGGCGCGGATCCTGGCGCCGCTGGCGACCGGCCTGCTCGCGCTCCGGGTCCGCGACGCCGACTTCGCGGAGGGCCGCTTCCTGCACACCGCGGTGTACTTCGTCCCGCTGCGCGGGGCCGCGGGATCGCCCGCGGGCCTGCCCGGGCAGGAGTACGGGATCCCGTACGAGCTGGTGGAGAACGAGCGGTTCCAGTTCATGCTGATGCTGACCGCGGGGGCACTGCACCCGCGCGAGGCCCTGGACCTGTGGCGCGGCGAGGGGCGGCCGGGCCGGGAGCGGTTCGGCGTGACGGTCAGCGCCGAGGGGCAGTGGTCGTGGCTCGACGACCCCCAGGGGCCTTACGTGTGGCCGCTGGGGGAGGCGGACGAGCGGGGCACCGGATGACCCCGCCGCCGGTGGGCCGGGATCAGCCGCGGCGGATGGTGATCGTGGTCCAGGCGCCCACGTGGACGCGGTCGCCGTCGGCGAGCGGGATCGGCACGTAGGGCTGGATGGGATCCTCGCCGCCGTTGATGGTGGTGCCGTTGGTGGAGTTCTGGTCGACGACGGCCCAGCTGAAGTCGGGCTGCTGGACGAGCACGGCGTGCTGGTGGGACACGCCCGGGTCCTCCGGCGGCACCGACAGGTCGATGTCCGGGGACTCGCCCGTCGAGGCGCGGCGGCGGCCGATGGTGATCGTCGCGCCGGAGAGCGGGAGGTGCTGCTCGGGGGAGTACGCGGGCAGGTTGAGCCCGGCCGCCTCGGGGCCGCTGCGCTGCATCATCGCCATGAAGTACGAGCGGTCGGGGCCGATCGTCGCCGTCCAGGAGCCGCTCCGGGAGGGGAAGGCCTGGTGGGGCTGCGGCTGAGGCTGAGGCTGCGCCGGGGACTCCGGCTGCGGCTGGGGCTGCTGGTACTCGGGCTGCGGCGCGTACTCCAGGGGTGCGTACTCCTGGGGCGCGGGCGCCTGCTGGTACTGCTGCGGCTGCTTCTCGGCCGGCGGCGGCAGCAGCCAGTCGTCCTCGCTCTGCAGCGGCTCGGCCGGTCGGTTGACCCGGGAGGGGCGCGAGCCCTGGTACTCGAGGTGGTCCTGGGAGAACGGCGCCGATGCCGCAACGGGGGGCGGCGGAGGCGGGGGCGGCACGGTGCCCGCCGCCCCGGTCCCACTCCCGGCCCCTGCCATGGCCGCGGCCCCGGCCCCGGTCCCGTTGCCGTTCGAGGCGGCGCCGGGCGCCTCCTGGCCGAGCGGGGCGTACGAGGTCGCCGAGCGCGTCAGGAAGTTGTACCGGCACTCCTCGCAGAACGGGGCCATGGCCTCGCGCGGGGTCCGGCACTGCGGACAGAGCTCGGCCTGGGCCGTCGGCTCACCGGTGGTGGGAGGGTAGCCGTAGCCGTAGGAGCTCGCGGCGGGCGCGGCCGCGGCGGGCGCGGCCGCGGCAGCCATGCGGTGGCCGCAGACCTCGCACCAGTCGTCGGAGGCGGACTGGTGCCCGTTCGGGCAGGTCGGCATGGCGGGTCTTCCCCCTTCGGCCTGCTTCGCCGTCGCGGCAGGTCTGCTCAGGTCTTCTTCACTCGGACGGTCTGGGTCGAACGCGTTTCGAGGGTCATCTCGTCGGCGTCCGCGACCCTGGCTTTCAGCCGCACAGTACCCGCAGCGGCGTCGACGACATCCACCACCTTCGCCAGCAGTTTGGCCGTGTCCGCGTTCCCGGAGGCACTCGCCAGCTGCACGGCACGGCCCAGCTTGGCCGTGGCGCCGTCGACATCGCCCAGTTTGCGGGCTTCCAGGCCCTGTTGGATAGCCTGCGCGAGCTCCGCCTGTCCGGTGTAGTGCGCGACCTGCGGGTTGATGGCGGTGGACGCCGCCGGATCGGCCGTCCACACCGCCCGGACCAGTCCCTGGCCGAGGGTCGTCGGGGGTTCACCGGCAGGGCCCGGCAGGAGGAGCGTGGCCCGGGCGGCCAGCATCTCCTGACCCACCGCTGCCGCAGGCACCCGTACGCACACGTGGTACTCGCGGGACTCGTCGCCCCAGGAGCCCGTCGGGTAGTCGCCGGCGCGGGGTCCGGCCTCGGTGCGGCGGTCGCTGAGGTCCAGGACGGAGGGCGCCACCTGTTTGACGTACCGGACCTCTGCGCCGACCGGGGTCCACAGGCGCAGGGCGACGTCCGCGACCTCCTTGCCCATGACGTTCTCCATCATGCGCGTGAAGTCCTCGGTCAGGTGCGCCGGATCGGCCACGATGTCGGCGGAGCCGAGGAGGGCGTCCGCGATGCCGGTGACCTCCTTGACCTCCCAGTCGGTGCCCACGCCGCGGGCGTCGCAGGTGAAGCGCCCGGCGCAGGAGTCGAGGGTGGCGCGCAGGACGGCCGGGTCCTCGTGCTCGTTGCGGCCGTCGGTGAGCAGAATGCCGTGCCGGATGGCGGCGGGGGACTGGCGCAGCAGGCCGTCGGCGAGGCGCAGCCAGGTGCCGATGGCGGTGCCGCCGCCCGCGGTGACGGCCTGCAGGGCCTGCTTCGCCTGCGCGCGGGTGACCGGGTCGGCGAGGGCGAGGCGGCCCTGCCCGGGGTAGACCTCACGGGCCACGTGCGTCCCGGCGATGACGGCGAACGAGGTGCCGTCGCGCAGGGTGTCGATGGCGGCGGCGGTGGCCTCGCGGGCACCGCGCATCTTGTTCGGCGGGTGGTCCATGGAGCCGGAGCAGTCGACCATGATCACGACGGCTGCCGAACCCCGGGCGGCGGCCGCGCGGGTGGCGGCGGCGCCACCGGTGGCGGTGACCGTGACGATGGCGTGGACCTCGCTCCCGCCCTCGGGAAGGAACTCGTTCTGGTACACCTCCACGGTGAAGCGGGGGGCGCTCGGCTTGGCGAAGTTCGCCATCGGTGCGACTCCTAGGGCGAGGTAGGGGCAGGCAGGCAGGCGGGACAGGGCTGTGCAGTGCAGGGCAAGGCAGTGCAGTGCAGGGGCCGGTCAGGGTCGAGGGCGTGCTGCTGCTTCCGCTTCCGCTTCCGTTTCCGCTTCCTTCTTCGGTTCCGCTTCTGCTCCCGGCCGCGTCAGGTCCGGTTCCCCGCCGGGCGGCGCCGCGAACGGCACCACGGCCACCGTCACGTTGTCGTGCCCGCCGCCGTCGAGGGCGTGGCCCACCAGGACCTGCGCACTGTGCAGGGGCCGGGCGGCGGCGTCCGCGGGCAGCACCTGGGCCATCTCGTGCGCGGACTCGGCGTAGTTCCACAGGCCGTCGGTGCAGACGAGCACCACGCCCGCGTGGTCCGGCTTGAAGGTGGCGGTGTGCGGCTCCAGGTCGTACGCGTCGGCCCCGAGCCAGCCGGTGATGGCGTGCGCGCGGACGTCGGCGTAGGCCTCGGCCTCGCCCATCAGGCCGGCGGCGACCATCTGGGCCGCCCAGGAGTCGTCCTCGGTCAGCCGGCGCGGAAGGGCCTCGCGGTCGTCCGGGATCCAGTACGCGCGGCTGTCGCCGACCCAGCCGACGGTCAGCAGGCCGCCGCTGACGACGGCGCCGACCAGGGTGCAGGCCGGGGCGTTCTGGGCGCCGGGGACCTGCGGGGCGAGGGCGGTGACGGCAGCGGCGGCGGCCAGGATGGCCTCGTGCATGGCCTCCTGGGGGTGGGCGCCGCGGGGCAGGGCCTCCAGCAGGGACTCGTTCGCCGCGGCCGCGGCGGCGGCCGACGCCTCGTCGGGGCGGCTGGCGGAGGAGACGCCGTCGCAGACGATCGCCACCGTCGCCGTGGAGCCGTCGGCCAGGGCGGTGGCCGACACGGCGAAGGAGTCCTCGTTGCGGTGGTGGCGCAGCCCGCGGTCGCTCACGGCGGCGACGCTGCAGAGCTCTTCCTCGAGGTGGTCGCGCTCGCGGGGCTGGGCGTGCCCGCAGTGCTCGCAGTAGCCGTCGGTGTCGACCCGCCCGGCCCGGCAGGCGACGCAGGTCTTGCCGCCGGCCGCCTGCGCGCTGCCGGTCCCCTGCGGGGTGCCGGCGCCGTACGGGGTCTCGGGCCCCGCGGTGTACGGGGCCTCGTGCCCCTGGACCGGGACCGCACCGCCGTACGGGGCTTCGGCCGCGCCCGGAACGGAGCCGGCGGGCCGGTCGTGCCGCGTCTCGCCGCTGCCGTACGCGGCCTGCGGGGCCGCCTCCGCCGGGGCGGCCCAGCCGCCGGCGGCGGGCTCGACCCCGCCCGCCGCCCACGCGGGAGCGGGCTCCGCCAGCGGATACTCGTCGACCGCCGCCGACACGGCACCCGGAGCCGACCTGCCCGAAGCACCCGCGGGCGGGGCCCCGGCCGGAGCCGGTACACCCGCGGCGGCGCCCGCCGGGCCTGCGGCCGGGGCAGCGCTTGGCCGCGCCGGGCCGACCGCGGTGGCGCCGGACCGGCCGGTCGCCCGGCCGGTGGCTCCGGCCGGGAAGGCCGGCGGTGCCGCGGTGGCCGTACGGGGGGCCGCCGTGGGGATCGGGAGGGTGGGGTCGTCGTCCGGGAGGGGAGGGGGGAAGGCCCGGACGGGGGAGCCGCAGACGCCGCAGAAACGGTCACCCTCCTCGAGGGGCTCCGCGCAGCCGGGGCAGCCAGACGGCCGATGCATCGACATCACTCACACCCACGTCCGGGGGCGGAAACGGTTTGCCCGCTCCACCAGTTCGATCCTGTCCTCGCCTCGCTGCGCCAGCCGCGCGAGTACGCGGTACGAGCGCTCCAACCCGAAGCGCAGGCCCCGCTCGTCCAGTTGGCTGCCGAGCAGCGTGGTCCTACCGGGGTCACTGCCCCGGCTACCCGACAGTACCCAGTCCAGGGCCGAGCCCAGAACCTCGGTCGACAGCTGCTCGTGCCGCACCGCGTCCAGCCCGAACCGCTCCAGCGCCTCCACCTGCGCGGCAGCCGCCGCCAGATCGGGCAGCAGGGCCTCCTCGGGAGAGCGGTCGCGCAGACGTGCCCGTACGGCTGCCACCCGTGCGGCGGTGTAGTGGATGGAGGCCTCCGGCACCGACTCCAGCGTGCGCACCGCCGCATCCCGGTCGCCGGCGGCGAGTTGGACCCGGGCCAGGCCGAACGCCGCGCTCACGAAGCCGGGATCGGTGGTCCACACGAGCCGGTAGTACTCGGCGGCGTTGTCCAACTGCCCCAGCACCTCCGCGCACAGGCCGAGGGCCAGCTTGGGCGCCGGCTCGCCCGGGAAGGCGTCGTAGATCGCGTCGAAGGAGAGCGCGGCGATCCCGTCGTCCCCGGTGGCCAGCGAGGCGATCCCGCGGGCCCACACCACGCGCCAGTCGTCCGGGTGCCGTGCCTCCAGGTCCGTCAGGACCTCCCCGGCCGCGGCCAGTTCGCCCAGCTCGAGCCGGGCGCGCAGCTCGCGCAGCCGCAGTTCGGCCGAGTCGGCGGGGGCCGTGCCGAGCGCGCCCAGCAGATCGGCGGGAGCGGAGGCGAGCAGGCCGGCGAGGAACCCGGCGTTGGGGTCGCCCGCGTCGACCAGCGGCACCGGCAGGGCCAGCGCCATGTCCCGGGCGTCGAGCGCGGCCAGCCGGGTGAGCCGGTCGGCCGGAGCCGCCACCGCCCCCGCGGCCACCGCTTCGCCTGCCGCGCGTGGCGCCGGTACGGCCGCCCGGGCCGCAGCCGCGGATCCCGCCGCCGGTCCGCCGGCCCGGTGCGTCGCCGGGGCCTCCAGCGGGGCGGCGGCACCGCCCGCCTCCGCCGGGAGCGCCCCGCCGGCAGCCGGGGACCCCGCCGCGACCGGCACCGTGCCCGCAGCACCCGCAGCACCTCCAGCACCCGCAGCCCCGGCACCGCCGGCCCGGCCGCGCGCGCCGAGCCGCACGAACCGGCCCGGCAGCAGCCCGGCCACCGCGGAGTCCGGCACCGGCCGCGCCCCCAGCCGGGACACCTCCGCACCGCCCGTGTCCGCGAACAGCCGGGTGTCGGGGACCCGTACCTCCGGCCCGAAGAGCGTGGAGATCTGCGGCCGCGGCCGGCCGGTCTGCAGGGCCACGACCTCCCGCAGCACGCCCGTCAGCTGGTCGGCCATCTCCTGCGCGGAGGAGAACCGCCGCCCCGGGTCCGGGTCGGTCGCCCGGACCAGCAGCCGGTAGAAGGACTCGTACCGCCGGAACACCTCGATGTGCTCCGGATCCGGCAGCGAATCCGCGAACACCGTGGTGTAGCCCTGGAAGTCGAAGGTGAGCACGGCCAGGGTCCGCGCCACCGTGTACAGGTCGGAGGCGACCGACGGGCCGAGCTCGGCCACCTCCGGCGCCTGGTAGCCGACCGTGCCGTAGATGGCCGACTCCTCGTCGTCCATCCGGCGCACCGCGCCCATGTCGATCAGCTTCAGCTGGTCCTGCTGCTGGATCGCGTTGTCGACCTTGAAGTCGCAGTACAGCAGGTGTCTGCTGTGCAGGTGTGCGAGCGCCTCCAGCGCCTCGATCCCGTACGCACAGGCCTGCTCCACCGGCAGCGGGTCGCGGCGGCCGTCCGGGCGCCGCCGCTCGTTGGCGATCTCCTTCAGCGACTTGCCGCCGACGTACTCCATGACGATGTACCCGTCCAGCGAACCGGTCCGCTGGTCCAGGTGCTCCACGAAGTTGTAGATCCGCACGATGTTGGAGTGCTCGATCTCCGCGAGGAAGCGCCGTTCGGAGATCGCCGCGGCCATCGCGTCCTGGTCGCCGGTGTCCAGCAGGCCCTTGAGGACCACCCACCGGTCGGAGACGGCCCGGTCCACCGCGAGGTACACCCAGCCGAGGCCGCCGTGCGCCAGGCAGCCCGCGACCTCGTACTGGCCGTGCACGATCTCGCCGGGCCGCAGCTTGGGCACGAAGGAGTAGGGGTGCCCGCACTTGGTGCAGAACCCCTCCGTCCGGCCCGGCCGGTCCCCGCGCGCCCGCCCCACCGGAGCCCCGCAGTCGGAGCGCGAGCAGAACCGCTTGCGCTCGGGCACCTCCGGGTTCTCCAGCACCGCGGCGGACGGATCCGGCCGCGGCACCTCCGGTACGTTGACCAGCCCGGCCCCGAGCCGGCTGCGGCCGGAGCCGCCGGCCGACGAACCCGAACTGCGCACCGACACCGAGCGGGTGGAGGCCACGCCCGACAGCCGGCCCGACACCGAGCGGCGCGAGGACGACGACCGGGAGGAGCGCGAGGACCGGGAGGAGCGCCCGGACGCCGAGGCCGCAGACGCCGTCCCGGAGTCCCGCGAGCCCTGTGAGCCGCGCGGATCCCGCGGGTCCGGGTGGCGCGCCGGGCTCGTCATGCCCGTCGGCGGCGACACCAGCTCCTCCGCCCCCGCGGAGACGGCCCCGACCGGGGCCAGGCCGCAGGTGTCGCAGTACACCTCGCCGCCGCCCATGTCCTCGTACGACCCCGGGCAGCCGGGACGAACGCACGCGGTTCCGACCAGGCTCATGCGTCCTCCTCCCCCGGCCCCGCGGGCCGGTCCTGCTGCGGTGCCAGTGCCTCGGCGGCCGCCTGCTGGTAGCGCAGCACGGCCTGCTCGGCGGCCCGCAGGTCGCACGGGGCGCTCCACAGCATCCGGCGGGCCGCGTCGTACCGCTCGACGAGCAGCAGGTCCTCCGCCAGCCCGTGCCGGACCACCTTCGCCCGGTACGCGTCCAGCCGGCCCCGCAGCTCGGCGCGGACCGCCAGCGGCGCCGTCACCGCCGTCAACGATTCGCGGGCCCGGCGCAGTTCCTCCTCGGCCCGCACCTCCAGCGCCTCCAGCAGCGGCGACAGCCGGTGCCACCGGGCGTTGCGCCGGTGGTCGGCGGCCAGGGACAGCTGCTCCTGCAGCGCGGTCGGCGGGCCGCTGACCGCGGGCACCTCGGACGCGGCGATCTTCGCCAGCACCTCGGTGCGCGCCGCCCGCGCCTCCGCCAGCGTGCGGTCGGCCCGCGAGAGCACGTCCCGCAGGGCGATCAGCCGCTGCTCGGCGTCCTGCCGTACGGCGAGCACCGCCTCGACCTCGCGGCGTACGTCCTCCAGCGCGAGCGCGGCCCGGTCGTAGCGGGCGGTGTCCGGACGGCCCCCGCCGGGCGCCGAACTGCCCGACACCGGCTGCCAGAACGCCAGCGGGTCCGCGATCACCTGCGCCCGCAGCTCCGCCAGCTCGGCGGTGATGGCCTCCAGGTCGTCGCCGGAGGGGTGCTCGCCGGGGCGGACGCCCACCGAGTGCGCGAGGGAGCGGGTGCGGCGCAGCTCGGCGGCGAGCAGGTCGATACGGGCGGGCAGCGCCGACCACACCGAGTCGGCGGCCACCACCACGTCCAGCGAGCGCGCGTACAGCTCGTTCATCCGGGCCACCAGTTCGGCCAGGGAGAGCCGCTCGGCGAGCGCCCCGCCCTCCGCCGCGGCCCCGGCGATCACCACGCCGGGCCCGCGCAGCCGCTCGGTCAGCTCGGCCAGGTCCTCGCGGGAGGGCCGGCGGCGGCGCTCGCGGATCTCCCGGGCGGCCTCCAGCGCCCCGCTGTAGGCCTCGAAGTACGTCCACAGCCGGGTGATGGCGGCGTCGGCGGCGCTCCACCGCTCCGCGGTGACGCCGGTCAGTGCGGCGCCCTCCAGCAGCCGGCGGCCGGCGTGGTCCTGGAGGGCGAGCAGCGAGGTCTCGACGGCCTCGTGCTCGGCGCCGAGCCGGGCCAGCGCACGGTCGACCTCGTCCCGGTCCATCACTGCCGACTGCGCCTCGAACGACTGGGCCCCAAAGGGCTGAGCCTCAGACGACTGCGCCTGAAACGACTGCGCCTGATACGACTGCGCCTCGAACGACCGTGCCTCCACCGGCCCCGCCTCCGCTGTCCCGTCCTCCGGATCGGGTTCCCCGACACCGGCCCCCGATTCTCCCCCGCACACCGGCCGTACCCGCGCCACCCGGCCTCAGTCCCGGTACTTGGGCGCGGGCGGCCCGGCCACGCCGGGCAGCACGGGCTTGAGGTGGGTGACGTACGCCTGCATCCAGGGGCTGGCGTCGCCGCCGGCCCGGTAGTTCTCCAGCACCTTGTTGACGCGCCGCACCAGGTCGGTGGCCTCCTTGTTCATGGCGACCCCGTAGAACTCCCTGGTGAACGGGGAGCCGACGAGGCGCACCGACGGGTCCTGCGCGGCCTGCCCGGCCGCGAGCGCGTTGTCGGTGATGATGCCGTCCACCTCGCCCAGCTGGAGCCGGACCAGGCAGTCCAGCTGGTTGGGGACGCTGACCGGCACCGCCCCGTACGACTGTGCCTTCAGGGCCGTCTCGGCCGTGGAGCCCGCCGCGGTGCAGATCCGGCGGCCCTTCAGCGAGGCGTCGTACCCGGTGATGGGGGAGCCCTTGGGGGCGAGGACCTGCTGCCCGGCCTCGAAGTACGCCGTGGAGAACGCGACGTCCTCCAGGCGCTTGCAGTTGATCGTCATGGTGCGCACGACGACGTCGACGCGGCCGTCCTGGAGGGCGGGGACGCGCTGGCTGGTGGGGATGGCGCGGTAGATGACCGCGTTCTCGTCGCCCAGGATGTCCTTGGCGATGGCCTTGACCAAGGCGATGTCGAAACCGTCGAGGCGGCCGTCGACCGGGTTGCGGTAGCCCCACTTGAAGCTGTTCTGGTCCACGCCCGCGACGAGCTTGCCCGCCTTGCGGATCCGCTCGATCGTCGGCCCGTCCACCGCCGAGGGGCGCAGGCTCGCCTCCGGGTCCTGGCAGGTGTCGGTGAGGGTCCACGGCGTCTGCGGGGCGGCCGCCACGGCCCCGGGCTCGTGGACCACGGCCGGATGCCCGCCCTCCGGGGCCGCCTGGGCCAGCGGCAGCAGGACCGCCGCCGCCGTCACCGCGCAGGCGGCGGCCATCGCGGTGACCCCGCCCCAGCCGCGCAGCCGCCCGGCGATCCGGCGCAGCCCCGACGGGCGGGCCTCTCCGCCGGTCTCCCCGCCGGTAGGGCCGTCCCCGGCGCCGCGGTGTCCGTCCTCGCGCCCCACGCGTATCCGCATCGCTGTCACCTGTACTCCGAAAGCCGGCGCCCGATGCCGAGCAGCGCCGCCGCGGCGCCGACGACCGCCAGGGCCGCCGAACCCGTCTCCAAGCCACCCAGCGCGCCCAGCCCGTCCCGGGCCGCACCGGTGAACTCCTTCTGCTCGTGGGCCAGCGCCTGCTCCAGCGAGGCGTCCACGGTGTCGAACGAGGCCCCGCTGCTGTCCTTGTGGTCCTTGTCCCCGATGACCTGGGGCAGCGCGTCCTGGTAGTCGCCCTTCAGGTCCGTCTCGCGGGCGGCCGCGTGGCGCTGCTTCCACTGCCGTACGCCGTCCGCCGCGCGGGCGACCGGCTCGCGCCCGCTGTCGTCGTCGGCGAGCCGCAGCGCCTCGGCCAGGCCCGCGTCCAGGTCCTTCATGTTGGCCGTGAAGTCCACGTCGTACTTGTCGGACTTCTTGTCCGCGGCGAGGACGGCGCCCCGCGCGATCAGCGTCAGGTTCTCGTTCGCCCGCGCCTGGAGCGAGGCGATCCGGGCGTCGTTGAGCACCTTCAGCGACTCCTGCCCGCCGGTGCGCGCCTCGGCCAGGTCCGACCGCGCGACCGCGTGCCCCACGGCCAGCCACAGCAGGACCACCAGCGAGGCCGCCGTCGCCGCGAGCAGGCCGTGGTTGAGGACCCGGTTCGTGCGGTGGTAGTTGCGCCGCTGCGCCCAGGCCAGCGCGGCCAAGGCGAGCAGCCCGGCGCCGAGCGAGGCCAGCGGCAGGGAGCGGGCGTCGTCGTAGTCCGTGTAGAGCCGGCCCGTCTCCGCCTCGTAGAGCCGCTGCGCCGCGGGCAGCAGCTGGGTGCTCATCTGCTCGTTGGCGTACCGCAGGTAGGCGCCGCCGAGCGGCAGGCCCTGCTTGTTCGTGGCCCGCGCCTGCTCTATGAGGCCGGTGTAGCGGGGCAGCTGCTCGCCCAACAGGGCGATCTGCTTGCGGGACTCCTCGTCGGCCCGGGTGTTGGCGGCCGCGTTCACCAGCAGCCGGGAGGCGTTGGCGATGTCCTTCTCGTACCGCTGGCGGACCTCGCGCGGCTCGTCCCCGCCGGCGAGGAAGCCGCTGGAGGAGGCCGTGTCGGCATCGGCCAGCGAACGGTAGATGCTCGCCGCGTCCGCGCTGAGCGGCTGGCTGCGGCCCACCACGTCGTCCGCGGCGCCGACCCGGTCCGCGATCTGCCACACCGTCACCGCGCCGAACAGCAGCACCAGGGCGGCGAGGACCGCGCCGATGATGCGCAGCCGGCCCGGCTCGGTGGTCGCCGCAGCGCGCAGCCGCTCGACGCCCTCGGCCCAGGCCGTGGCGGGCCGGGGCGGGCCCGGCAGCGACCCCGCCGGGCCCGCCGGCGGCCCGGCGACCCCGCCGGGTGCGGGCGCGCGTGATGTGATGGCCACCGTGACCTCCCCCTAGCACCTGACGTCCCCCGGCTGTGGCCGGGAGCAACCCCCATCGCAGCAGTATGGCCGGAGCGGCGGCCGACCACAGCACCCGGTGCCGGATCGGGAAGATCCACCGCCCGCGGCAGCCCGCCACCCCTTCCCCGTCAATACGCCCCCGCGCCCCGCCGCGGTTCCCGACGCGCGGCCGCCCCGGGCAGGTTCACCCGAACCGGTCACACAGCCTGGCGTGCGCGGCGGGCGGCGCACCCAGCGCGTCCAGGCCCAGCAGCGCCGCGCCCAGCACCGGCGGCGCCGACACCACCGACACCCGGGCCAGCGGCGCCCGCTCGGCCAGCCCCGCCGCGATCCGCCCGTCCAGCTGGGCGTGCCCGGCCGTGAGCACCCCGCCGCCCAGCAGTACCGGGACCTCCTCGGCGAGCAGCTCCAGCCGGGCCAGCGCCACCGACGCCAGCGCCACCACCTCGTCCGCCTGCCGCTCCACGAGCGCCGCGGCGACCGGATCGCCCGCCGCGGCCACCGAGAACAGCACCGGCACCAGCTCGTGCGTCCGCCCCGCCGCGATGTGCCCCAGGTGCAGCGCCTCGATCAGCGCCGCCATGGAGCCGAGCCCGAAGTGCCCCGGCAGGGCCGCCGCCAGCCCGGTCGGCCCGCCGCGGCCGTCCTCGGCCCGGGAGGCCCACCACAGCGCCTCGGCCGCGAGGTGGCCGCCGCCGCCCCAGTCGCCGGAGATCGTCCCGACCGACGGGAACCGGGCCGTGCGCCCGTCGGGCAGCATGCCCACGCAGTTGATCCCGGCCCCGCACACCACCGCGACCCCGCGCGGCCCTCGTGCCCCGTCAGCGGCCTTGGCCTCCTGGGCCCGCTCGGCCGCCGCCAGCCCGGCCCGCAGGATCGCGAAGGTGTCGTTGCGGACCAGGGTGGCCGCACCCCAGCCGCGCGCCCCCAGCGCCTCGGCGAGCCGCTGCTCCTCCACCGGGAAGTCGGCGTTGGCCAGGCAGGCCGCCACCTGGTCGGCGTACGGGGCCCCCGGCGCGCAGGGCGCCAGCCCGGCCGCCGCGGCGGCCCGCTCCACCGCCTGCGCCAGGACGTCCACGGCCGCCGCGGTGCCGGTGCGGTGCGGCTGGAAGCCGCCGGAGCGCCCGGTGCCGAGCACCGAGCCGTCCGCCGCGATCAGCGCGGCGTCCGTCTTGCTGTTGCCCGCGTCCACGGCGAGGACGGCGGGCCGCCTCACGCCCATGGCAGGTACTCCCTGTTGTGCGCGAGCAGCCGGTCCGTCAGCCCCTCGGCCAGGTCGAACTGGCCGATCAGCGGGTGCGCCAGCAGCGCCTGGAAGACCCGCTCCCGTCCGCCGCGCAGGGCCGCGTCCAGCGCGAGGTCCTCGTACGCCGCCACGTGCCCGATCAGTCCGGCGTACAGCGGGTCCGGGCGCGGCACGGCCAGCGGCACCGGCCCGGACCGGTCGACCCGGGCCTGCACCTCGACCACCGCGTCGTCCGGGAGGAACGGCAGGGTCCCGTTGTTCAGCGTGTTGACCACCTGTACGGACGGCCCGTCCGCGCCCTCCGGCCCGTCCGCGTCCTCCGGCCCGCCGCCCAGCAGCGCCGCCGCCAGGTCCACGGCCGCCTCCGAGTAGAAGGCCCCGCCCCGCTTCGCCAGCAGCTGCGGCTTCTCGTCCAGCGCCGGGTCCGCGTACAGGGCGAGCAGCTCCCGTTCCATGGCCGCCACCTCGGCCGCCCGGGACGGCTTCTCGCCGAGCTCCCGCACCACCTCGTCGTGCGCGTAGAAGTACCGCAGGTAGTACGAGGGCACGACACCGAGCCGGTCCAGCACCGGGCGCGGCAGCCGCAGCTCCGCGGCGACGGCGTCCGCGTGCTCCGCCAGCAGCCCTGGCAGCAGGTCCTCGCCACCCGGCCCGCCCCGGCGCACCCCCATCTCCCAGGTGAGGTGGTTCAGGCCCACGTGGTCCAGGTGGAGTTCGCCCGGGGCGAGGCCGAGCAGCCGGGCGAACGTCCGCTGGAGCCCGATGGCGACGTTGCACAGCCCGACGGCCTTGTGCCCGGCCCGCAGCAGGGCCCGGGTGACGATCCCGACGGGGTTGGTGAAGTCGATGATCCAGGCGTCGGGGTTGGTGCGCCGGACCCGTTCGGCGATGTCCAGCACGACCGGGACCGTCCGCAGCGCCTTGGCGAGCCCGCCGGCGCCGGTGGTCTCCTGCCCGAGGCAGCCGCACTCCAGCGGCCAGGTCTCGTCGCGCAGCCGGGCGGCCTGCCCGCCGACGCGCAGCTGGAGCAGGACCGCGTCGGCGCCCTCGACGCCCGCGTCGACGTCGGCGGTGGTGGTGACGCGGGCCGGGTGGCCCTGGCGGGCGAGGATCCGCCGGGCCAGCGCGCCGATGGTCTCCAGGCGCTCGGCGGCGGGGTCGATCAGCACCAGTTCGCCGACCGGCAGGGTGCCGCTGAGCCGGGCGAACCCGTCGATCAGTTCGGGGGTGTAGGTGGAACCGCCGCCCACCACGGCGAGTTTCATGGTCACGGTCGCTAGCCTTTCACTCCGGTCAGGGTGACGCCTTCGACGAAGGCCTTCTGGGCGAGGAAGAACAGGACGATCACGGGGGCCATGACGAGCACGGTGGCCGCCATGGTGAGGTTCCAGTTGGTGTGGTGCGCGCCCTTGAAGGACTCCAGTCCGTAGCTGAGCGTCCAGGCGGCGGGGTTGTCCGAGGCGTAGATCTGCGGGCCGAAGTAGTCGTTCCAGGCGGCGAAGAACTGGAACAGGGCGACGGCCGCGATCCCCGGCCGCGCCATGGGTACCACGACCCGCAGCAGGGTGCGGACCTCGCCGCAGCCGTCGACCCGGGCCGCGTCGAGGTACGCGCGGGGGATGGTCAGCAGGAACTGGCGCAGCAGGAAGACGGAGAACGCGTCGCCGAAGGCCATCGGGACGATCAGCGGCCACAGGGTGCCGGACAGGTCGAGCTGCCGCGCCCAGAACAGGTACATCGGGATGACGACGACCTGCGGCGGCAGCATCATCATGGCGATGACCAGCAGCAGCGCCGCCCGCCGCCCGCGGAAGCGGAAGACGGCGAGCGCGTACGCGACGGGCACCGAGGAGACCACGGTGAGCAGCGTGCCGAGGCCCGCGTAGAGCAGGGTGTTGCGCCACCAGGTCAGGAAGCCGGGGGTGTGCCACACCTTCGCGTAGTTGCCCCATTCCCACGTACGGGGGACCAGGTCGCGGGTCAGTGCCTGCTGGTCGCCCATCAGGGAGGTGAGCAAGAGGAAGACGAAGGGCAGGACGAAGAAGAGGGCGGCGGCGACGGCGAGGGAGTGGACGGCGACCCAACTCAGCACGGCGTTGCGGGCGCCCGCGCGGGCGCTCCTGCGGGTGGCGGCCATGGCGGCGGTCCGGGCGGCAGTCCGCGCGGCGGTTCGGGGCATCAGTGCTCACCCGCCCCGAGCAGTCCGCCGCTGCGGCGCATCAGCAGGGCGGTGAAGGCCATGGAGAGGGCGAACAGCACGAGCGCGACGACGCAGGCGGCGCCGTAGTCGAAGCGCTGGAAGCCGAGGTTGTAGACGACCTGCGGCAGGGTCAGCGTCGACCGGTCCGGGTAGCCGGGCTCGAACTGCTGGCCCGAGCCGCCGATGACCCCGGCCGCCACCTTCCCGGCGACCAGCGGCTGCGTGTAGTACTGCATGGCCTGGATGATCCCGGTGACCACCGCGAACAGGACGATCGGCGCGATGTTCGGCAGGGTGATGTGCCGGAACCGCTGCCAGGACCCGGCGCCGTCCAGCTCGGCGGCCTCGTACTGCTCCTTCGGTACGTCGAGCAGCGCGGCCATGAAGATCACCATCAGGTCGCCCACCCCCCACAGCGCGAGGAGGGTGAGCGCGGGCTTGGACCAGTCGGGGTCGGTGAACCAGCCCGGCGCCGGCAGCCCGGCCTGCTCCAGCAGGCCGTTGACCGGGCCGGTGCCGGGGTTGAGGAGGAAGACGAAGGCCAGGGTCGCGGCCACGGGCGGAGCCAGGTAGGGCAGGTAGAACAGGGTCCGCAGCAGCCCGGCGCCGGTCTTGATCCGGGTGACGAGCAGGCCGGTGCCGAGGCCGAAGACGACCCGGCAGGCCACCGTCACCCCGACCAGCCACAGGGTGTTGCGCAGGGCCGGCCAGAACAGCGGGTAGTCGGTGAACACGTACGTCCAGTTGTCCGGGCCGTTGAACACCGGCGGCCGGAAGCCGTCGTAGCGGGTGAAGGCGAAGTACACGGTGGACAGGAGCGGGTAGGCGAAGAACACGCCGAACCCGATCAGCCACGGCGACAGGAAGGCGGCGGTCCGCAGCGCGGAGCGGCGGCGCTTGGCCCGCAGGGGGCGGGAGTGCGCAGGCAGGGCCATCGGAGGGGTCACCGCGCCTTCGCGATGTCCGTGTCGATCTGCCGGTCGGTCCTGGCCAGGCCCGCCGGGATGTCCGCCACCGCACCCTTCTCGACCCCGTACGCGAACTCCTCGAAGGTCAGCTGGTAGGTGCCGCCGTCGGCCTGGGCCGGGGTGGTGTTCGACTTCGGATGCCGGGCGATGTCGATGAACGTCCTGAACTCCGGGGTCACCTCCAGCGCCGGGGACTCCAGCGCGGCCAGCGTGGAGGGCACGTTGTGGATGGCGTTGGCGAACGCCACGACCGCCTCGGTGTCGGTGGTGAGGTACTTCACGAGCTCCCAGGCCGCGTTCTGCTTCCGGCTGCCCGAGGCGATGCCCACGACCGTGCCGGAGAGGTAGCCCTTGCCGTAGTCGGCGGCCTGCTCGTCGGGGACCGGGAGGGGCGCGGTGCCGATCTCGAACGGGACCCCGGCCTCCTTCGCCATGGCCGCCCGCCACTCGCCGTCGATCTGCATGGCGACCTTGCCCCGGTGGAAGGGGTGCTCGGCGCTCCACTCGTCGCCGAAGGTGCTGCGGTACTTCTCCAGGCGCTCGTAGCCGCCGAGCGCGGCGACCAGGTCCTTCTGCGCGGTCAGCATCCTCGCGAAGGCCGGGTCCCCGGCCAGGTTGGAACGGCCGTCCGGCCCGAAGTACGTCGGGCTCCACTGCGCGGCCAGGCGCACGGGCTTGGTCTCGTAGCCGTGGAAGGTGGGCATGATGCCGAGCTGCTCGTAGGAGTCGCCGCCGGCCCGGGTCAGCTTCTGCGCGACCTCGACGAACCGGCTCCAGGTCTTCGGCGGTTCGGTGATGCCGGCCGCCTTGAAGGCGTCCTTGTTGTAGACGAGGCCGTACGCGTCGCTCAGCAGCGGCAGCGTGCACTGGTTGCCCTTGAACTGCGTGTACTCGAGCAGGGTCGGGGGGAAGACCTTCGCCTTGTCGACGCCGGACTTGTGCAGGAAGGGGTTCAGGTCGGCGAAGGCGCCCGAGTTGCAGAACTTCCCGACGCTGTCGGTGGTGAAGGACGAGACCACGTCGGGGGCCTTGTCGCCGCCGGCGCGCAGCGCCTGGTTGATCTTGTCGTCGGTCATGTTGCCGGTGGCCTTGACCTTGATGTTCGGATGGGCCCGCTCGAACCGGGCGATGCTGTCCTCGATCGCCTTGGTCTCGCCCGGCGCGGACCAGCCGTGCCAGAAGGTGAGCGTGACCTCCTTGCCCGGGTCGTCGGCCGCGGCGGAGCCGGTCCCGCCCGTGCAGGCGGTGGCGAGCAGGGACAGGGCGGACAGCGCGGCGAACGCGGCGGCGGCCGCGGCGCGTGGACGGCGGTTCTTCGGCATGGCGGGGCTCGCTCTCTGCGGGAGGGGGAGGTGCGAGGGGCGCGTGCGCGGTGGAACGGGGGTGGTGCGGTGGCACGGGGCGCTGCCCCGGACCCCGCGCCTCAATCGCCGGCGGGGCTCGGGATGCCGGCGGGGCTGGGGCTGACGGTGGGACTGGGACTGGGACTGGGGCCGGGACTGGGACTGGGGCCGGGGATGTCGGACTCCCGGCTCGGGCGCCGGCGGAGCCGGTCGGGTGTGCGGGGCCGCGAGGTGTCGAAGACCTCGTCGCGGGTGGCGGCGAGGGCGCTCTCCAGGGCCCCGCGCAGCACGGGCCGCTCGCGCACGGCTCCGGACACCAGGCGCGGCCGGGACGGGGCCAGGTCGGCGAGCTCGGACTCGACCAGGGCGCGCAGCACGTCCCCGCCGGCCTCGGTCACCGCACCGGCGAGGACCACGAGCTCGGGGTCCAGTACGGACACCAGCGAGGCGAGCCCGGTGGCCAGCGCGGTGGCGTAGCCGCGCAGCAGCCGCAGGTACGCCCCTTCCGGCCGGGCGGCGGCCCGCCGCAGCAGGGCCACGGCCACGTCGACCTGCGCCCGGGCCGGGCCGGGAGCAGCAGCGGCGGGCGGTGCGGCGGGTGGTGCAGGGACCTGCGGCCCGACCGCGTCTGCGGGAGCTGCCGCGGGCAGCGCGCCAGGCGGTGCGGGGTCCTGCGGCCCGGCGGGGGCGGCGGGAGCTGCCGCGGGCGGGGCGGCGGCCTGCGTCGCGGCCGGGGCCCTGCTCCGGCGGGCCTTCGCCCCGGGCGGTGCAGCGGACGGTGTGCCCCCGGGCGGTGGTGTCGGGGCGGGCAGCGGCTCCGGTGGTTCGATGCCCAGGGCGGCCGCCAGGGCTGCCACTGCCTGGGCTCCGGCCAGGGCCTGGTAGCCGCCGGAGTTGACCCGGGCGACCTGCCGGACGAGCGGATGCCCCGGCACGGGCAGGAACCCGACCTCGCCCGCGCCGCCCGTCCAGCCGCGGTGCAGCCGGCCGCCGAGTACCAGGGCGGCGCCCAGGCCCTCCTCGTTCCACAGCAGGACGAAGTCCGCATGGCCGCGGGCCGCGCCGAGCCGCTGCTCGGCGAGCGCGGCGAGGTTCACGTCGTTCTCGTACGCGACCGGCATCGGCAGTGCCTCCGCCAGCTCCTCCAGGAGGCCGGGGGAGTGCCAGCCGGGGAGGTGCTCGGCGTAACGCAGGAGGCCGGTGTTCGGGTCGAAGGAGCCCGGGGTGGCGATGACGGCGCGGTGCAGGTCGCAGCGGGTCAGGCCGGCGTCGGCCGCGGCCCCGTCCAGCGCCGCCAAGACCCGCTCGACGGTCCCGGCCAACCCCGCCCCCTCCCCGGACGGCAGCTCGTACCGGCCGGTGACCGTGCCGGTGAGGTCGGCGACCGCGGCGAGGATCCGGCCCGGCGTGACGTCCAGTCCGGCGACGTGCGCGGCGCGCGGGTTGATCCCGTACAGCAGGGCGCTGGGGCCCGGGCGCCCGCCGGCGGTCCCGGCGGCCACGACGAGTCCGGCGGCCTGCAGGCGGCCCAGCAGCTGGGAGGCGGTCGGCTTGGACAGTCCGGTGAGGCGGCCGAGCCGGGTGCGGGAGAGGGGCCCGTGCGCGAGGAGCAGGTCCAGCGCGGCGCGGTCGTTGAGGGCGCGCAGCAGGCCGGGCGTCCCGGGGGTGGTGCCGGCCATGCGCGCCCTCCGTCCCGTCGGCGGCGAGAAACTGTTAGGTAAGTTTCCTTCCAGTTCTCTGGCGGTGTCAATGCCGCTGCCCCCGCAGGAACGGATCCTGCGGGGGCAGCGGCAGCAGACAGAGAGGGAGCTACTTGGTGATACGGGGCGAGGCGGGCTGCGGTATCGGGGCCACGGCCTGCGACTGCGGCGAGGCCGGGTTGGACAGGGCCGACGGGGCGGCCACCCCGGCCGCCGCATCGGCCGGGGCCTCCTCCTCTTCGGAGGCCGGCGCCGGCCCGCCGATGATCCCGATCCCGGCCTCGTCGAAGGCCTCCTTGAGCCGCCAGCGCAGCTCCCGCTCCACCGCGAACTGCTGGCCGGGCATCGTCTTCGCCGACACCTTCACCGTCATCGAGGCCAGCAGCACCTCCTCCAGGCCCAGCACCTCCACCGGGCCCCACAGGCGCTCGTCCCACGGGGTCTCCTTGGCCATGCCGTCGGCGATCTCCTTGACCACCTCGCGGATCCGGCCGAGGCTCTCCGACGGCTTGACCTGGATGCCCACGCCCGCCGTCGCCCAGCCCTGGCTCAGGTTGCCGATCCGCTTGATCTCGCCGTTGCGGACGTACCAGATCTCACCGTTGTCGCCGCGCAGCTTGGTGACGCGCAGGCCGACCTCGACGACCTCGCCCGAGGCCACGCCGGCGTCGATCTTGTCGCCGACGCCGTACTGGTCCTCGAGGATCATGAACACGCCGGACAGGAAGTCCGTCACCAGGTTCCGCGCACCGAAACCGATCGCCACACCGGCCACACCGGCACTCGCGAGCAGCGGGCCGAGGTTGATGTCCAGGGCCCCGAGCACCATCAGGCTCGCCGTCCCCAGGATCAGGAACGACGCCACCGAACGCAGCACCGAGCCGATAGCCTCCGAGCGCTGCCGGCGCCGCTCGGCGTTGACGAGCAGCCCGCCCAGCGCCGTGCCCTCGACCGCCTCGGCGCCGCGGTTCATCCGGCCTATCAGCTTCGTCAGCGACTTGCGCACCACCGAGCGGAGCGCGGCCGCGATCACCACGATCAGCAGGATCCGCAGGCCCAGGTACAGCCATCCGGCCCAGTTCTCCTCGATGAAACTGGCGGCGTTCGTGACGCTCTCGTGGGCCTCCTTCACCGACGCGGCGGGGTCCGGGGCGTCGGCTGCCAGGGGCAGCAGGGCGGCGGGCGGCCAGGACACGGCGGGTACCTCCAGGTGTAGCGGTCTGCCAGCGGACGGGAGTGCGGGGCAGACCATCCACACTAACGGGGCATTCCCGTGACCCCGTTGCCGTGTTCGAGGGAGAGACCAGGCTCACCTGGGGATGAAGGGACTGTGGTTGAAAACACTTCCGACCCGTTACGGGCGCGTGGTGGCGCTTCGACCAGCCGTAAGGAGAGACTGGAGAGCAGATCGTCCCGGCGCGAGCCACGCGCCGCCGGCGTACAAGGAGGCAGTCCGTGCCGCACGTCCTGGTCCTCAACGCGTCGTACGAGCCCCTCGGCGTCGTACCGCTCCGCCGCGCGCTCGTCCTCGTCCTGGAGAACAAGGCAGTCTCCCTGGAGGAATCCGGCGCCTTTCTGCACAGCGCGACACGGGTCGTCCCCGCGCCCAGCGTGGTCCGGCTCAAGCGCTTCGTGCGGGTCCCCTACCGGGGGCCCGTTCCGCTCACCCGTCGCGCGCTGTTCGCCCGCGACGGCGGCCGCTGCATGTACTGCGGCGGCGTGGCCACCAGCGTCGACCACGTGATCCCGCGCAGCCGGGGAGGGCAGCACGTGTGGGACAACGTGGTCGCGGCGTGCCGCCGGTGCAACCACGTCAAGGCCGACCGGCACCTGGTCGACCTGGGGTGGCGGCTGCGGCACCAGCCGGCTCCGCCGTCCGGGCTTGCGTGGCGGATCATCGGCACGGGCCACCGGGACCCCCGGTGGATGCCGTACCTCGAACCCTACGGCGCCCAGGACGCCCTGACCCGCACCGCAGCCTCCTGATCCCCCCGGCCCGGGGGTCGGCCGCCCGCGACCCGGCTACGCCTCAACCGCCGGCGAGGCTGGGTCCGGCTCCGCGGTCCGGCGTGCGCGCGAGGGAGCCGCTGCCTCAGGTCCGTCCCGCGGGCCCGTGCCGCGTCGCCTCAATCGCCGGCGGGGCTGACGGTGGCCTCCTGGCCGGGGGTTGGGCTGCCGCCCGCGGCTCGGCTTCGCCTTAATCGCCGGTTTCGCGGTGCTGGCGTGCGCGGGGAGCCGGTGGGTCGGGGCCGTTCCGCGGGCCCCTGCCGCGTCGCCTCAATCGCCGGCGGGGCTGAGGTTGGCCTCCTGGCCCCGGGTTTGGGCTGTCGCCCGTGGCTCCGCTTCGCCTCAAACGCCGGCGGGGCTGGGTTTGGCTTCGCCCTGCCCGCATACGGGCCGGGTTGGCTTCGCTCTGCCGCGCATGAGGGGTGGGGTTGGCTTTGCTTTGGCTGTATCCCGGGGCTGGGGTGGGGAGGTCGGCCGGGCGGGTGGGGTGTGGACACTGCGGTGGTGAGTCGAGGATGAGCGGTCACCGCCGGGTGCGCACCGGATGCGGCCAGGATCCGCGAGCCGAGACGAACCTCCGGAGTGGCCGCGCCCCACCCGCCCACCCAAGCGACCCCGCCCCAGGCCACCACCCCCAGCCCCGCCGGCGCTTGAGGCGCCCCGAAGCCGCGGGCGGCAGCCCGACCCCGGGGCCTGGGCACCACCCTCAGCCCCGCTGGCGCTTGAGGCGACGGAGCCGTGGGCGACGGCCCCAACCCCGGGCCAGGGGGCCACTGTCAGCCCCGCCGGCGTTTGAGGCGACCGCGGAGCCCGGCCGGCAGGCCGGACCCCGGACCAGGACTTCACCCCCAGCCCCGCCGGCGCTTGAGGCGCCCCGAAGCCGCGGGCGGCAGGCCAACCCCCGGCCAGGGGGCCACCGTCAGCCCCGCCGGCGCTTGAGGCAGGTTCGGCCCCCGGTCAGGACAGGTGGCGTTCTACCGTCGCCACCTTCGACGTCAGCCCGTCCACGACCCCCGGCCGGATGTCCGCCTTCAGGACGAGCGAGACCCGGGGCGCCCGCGCCTCCACCGCGGCGACGGCCCGCCGGACGACGTCCATCACCTCGTTCCACTCCCCCTCCACGGACGTGAACATCGCATCGGTGCGGTTCGGCAGCCCCGACTCCCGCACCACCCGCACCGCGTCGGCGACGTACTCGCCGACCTCTTCACCGACCCCGAGCGGGGTCACCGAGAACGCGACGATCATGCCCCGGCCGCCTCACGGGCCTCGCCCGACTCACGGGCCTCGCGCGCCTCACGGGCCGCCCGCGCCGCGACCACGCTGTCGGCCTCCTCGG
Organism: Streptomyces sp. NPDC046876; assembly: GCF_040645035.1. Taxonomy (NCBI): domain Bacteria; kingdom Bacillati; phylum Actinomycetota; class Actinomycetes; order Kitasatosporales; family Streptomycetaceae; genus Streptomyces; species Streptomyces sp. NPDC046876. The sequence continues at coordinate 38,180 of NZ_JBEYXK010000065.1, forward strand.
CCTTGAGCAGCCGGTCGCCGTACAGCCCGCCGAAGGGGATCAGGGCCAGGACGAAGAACTTCGCCGCCTTCTTCCAGTGCCACTTCGCCTTGTTCCACACGTCCAGCAGGAACACCACGTAGATGAGGAACAGGATTCCGTGCAGGCCGCCCAGCGGCATCATCAGGTAGTCGACGTCCGAGATCCGGCTCAGCAGCGAGCCGAAGATCAGCAGGGCCGGGAACGACAGCGCCTCGGGTACGGAGACGAGGCGCAGCCGGTGCAGGGCGGAGGCGGTCTTGATGTCCATCAGCAACCTTCAGCAACCGTCGGGGGGAGCCCCGCCAAGGGGCCCGGGTGGGTCCGTCCCAGTGTCTCAGCCGCTTTGCCGGATCTTGACCGGGGGTCGGACCGCACGCACAGAGCGGAACAACTGCCCCAAGCCCGCCCCAAGCCCGCCCAGCCCACCGAGCCGCACATATCGGCCAAGGGCCCCTGTTCGCCTCAGCCCGCTGCCGATAACGTCTCCCCGTGGCTCAGTTCCGACTCCAAGGCAGCAAGGTGCTCGCCGTCGACCTGACCGGGGATGCCGTGAAAGCGAAGAACGGCTCCATGGTTGCGTACGACGGCCAGATGGCCTTCAAGAAGATGACCGGCGGCGGCGAAGGCCTGCGCGGCATGGTGACGCGCCGTCTGACCGGCGAACAGATGACCGTGATGGAGGTGCAGGGGCACGGCACCTGCTTCTTCGCCGACCGCGCGAGCGAGATCAACCTCGTCAACCTGCGCGGCGAGAAGCTGTACGTCGAGTCCAGCAACCTCCTGTGCACCGACGCCGGCCTGCGCACCGGCACCACGTTCACGGGCCTGCGCGGCGGGGCGACGGGCAACGGCCTGTTCACCACGACCGTGGAGGGGACGGGCCAGGCGGCGATCATGTCCGACGGCCCGGCCGTGGTCCTGCGCGTCAGCGCCCAGTACCCGCTGTCCGTCGACCCGGGGGCGTACATCGCGCACACCGGCGAGCTGCGCCAGTCCTTCCAGTCGGGGATCACCTTCCGCACCCTGATCGGCGAGGGCTCCGGCGAGGCGTTCCAGATCCGTTTCGAGGGCGAGGGCTTGGTGTACGTGCAGCCCAGCGAGCGCAACACCATCGGGGGCGACATCTGATGCCGTTCCGGGAGATCAACTCCAAGATGGTCGAGGCCCAGGTCGTCCCCGGGCAGACGCTGTACAGCCAGCGCGGCGCGATGCTCGCGTACCGCGGCGACGTGTCGTTCACGCCGAGCCTGACCGGCGGCCAGGGCGGGGTGCTGGGCATGATCGGGCGCCGCGTGGCGAACGAGCAGACCCCGCTGATGACGGTCGAGGGCAGCGGCACCGTGATGTTCGGCCACGGCGGCCACCACGTGCAGGTGATCAACCTGACGGGCGAGACGCTGTACGTGGAGGCGGACCGGCTGCTGGCCTTCGACGGCACCCTGCAGCAGGGCACGATGTTCATGGGCTCGCAAGGCGGTGTCATGGGCATGGTGCGCGGCCAGGTGACGGGCCAGGGCCTGTTCACCACCACCCTCAAGGGGCACGGCTCGGTGGCCGTGATGGCCCACGGCGGGGTCATCCAGCTCCCCATCACCCCGAACCGTCCGGTCCACGTCGACCCGCAGGCGTACGTGGCCCACCACGGGGACGTCAGGAACAAGCTCTCCACCGCGCTCGGCTGGCGCGACATGGTGGGGCGCGGCTCGGGCGAGGCCTTCCAGCTGGAGCTGTCGGGTCAGGGCGCCGTCTTCGTACAGGCCTCGGAGGAAAAGCTGTGAACTTTGGTCCCGTGATCGGCGGACCCGGTGGCGCCGGAAGTCCGACGGTCTTCGACCCGCACACCCTGCCCAGCGACGACAACGTGAACGCGTACACCTTCTGCGTGGAGCTCAAGGGGAGCCAGTGGTTCCTGCAGAAGGGCAAGATGATCGCCTACTACGGGCGGATCGAGTTCAACGGCATCGGCCACGGCCGCTTCGACCGGCTGCTGCGCACGAGCTTCCACTCGCCGCTGCACGCGAGCGACTGGGTGGTGGCGGAGGGCCAGGGCAAGATGCTGCTGGCCGACCGCGCCTTCGACGTGAACTCCTACGACCTGGACGACGGCAACCTGACCATCCGGTCGGGCAACCTGCTGGCGTACCAGCCCTCCCTCGCGCTGAAGCAGTCGATCGTGCCGGGTTTCCTCACGCTGATCGGAACCGGGAAGTTCGTCGCGGCGTCCAATGGTCCGGTGGTCTTCATGGAGCCGCCGCTGCGCGTGGACCCGCAGGCGCTCGTCGGCTGGGCGGACTGCCCGTCGCCCTGCCACCATTACGACCATGGGTACATGTCCGGCGTGATCGGCGGGCTGCGCTCGCTGACCGGCATCGGCGGCACCTCGGGCGAGGAGCACCAGTTCGAGTTCGTGGGGGCCGGGACGGTGCTGATGCAGTCCTCGGAGGCGCTGATGGCCGAGCAGTCGGTCGGGGTGGTCGGCGCGGAGCCGGGCATCCCGGGGGCCATGCCGGGACACGGCGGCGGGCACGGGCAGCAGGGACCGCTGGGGCAGCTGGGTGTCCGGATGCCGGGGCAGCTGGGTGACATCCAGCGGCGCCTCGGACTGTGATCTTCAGCTTTCCCTACTTTGTACGTCATTCAACTTCTTAGGTAGAGTTCATTCATGGAGACCATGGAGACCGAGACGGCCGTACGCTGGCTCACCGATGCCGAGCAGTGCACCTGGCGGATCCACCTGGACGTCAGCAGACTCCTGATGCACCAGTTGGAAAAGGATCTCCAGCCCTTCGGGCTCACCAACAACGACTACGAGATCCTCGTGAACCTCTCGGAGTCGGCGGACCACCGGATGCGGATGAGCGACCTCGCGACGTCGACGCTGCAGTCCAAGAGCCGGCTGTCCCACCAGATCACCCGGATGGAATCGGCCGGCCTGGTCGTCCGCGTGAACTGCGAGTCCGACCGACGGGGGCTGTACGCCGTCCTGACCGACGAGGGCATGGAGCTCATGCGGAAGGTCGCCCCGCACCACGTGGCGTCGGTCCGCCGGCACTTCATCGACCTGCTGCCGCCGGAGGCCCTGGCGGCGCTGCGGACCTCGCTGGAGCCGGTGGCGGACCACCTGCGCGACCAGCGCGGCAAGGGCTGACGCACCGGCGCCTCCCGGCCCGTCCCACAAGGGTCGCAAGGGTCGCTTCCGACCCTCGCGCATCGCGCGTAGACCCACAGCTCAAGGCCCGAACGCGACGGAGCCCCACCCCCGGCCGGGGGTGGGGCTCCGT
>NZ_JBEYXK010000066.1:0-39867 GCF_040645035.1 Streptomyces sp. NPDC046876
GGGCGGGGGCGGGGGCGGGGGCTGGGGGTGGGGCGGGGGCTGCGGACGAGGTGGGCGAGTTGAGGGGGTCGGGGGGCAGGAGGGGGTCGGGGGGCTTCGGCGGCTTCGACATTGCCGTGGCATCCTTCCAGACCGGGAGGCCCCGGGGGGCGGCGGTTGGCCGGATTCCCATGCCGGTGTCCAAGGCGGCGACCGGGACACCGCCGGACCCGACGATCTCCGCTAACCACCGCACGGGCCACTGCGCTTCGGCGCGATCACTGCGGTGCACGGGGGCCGAGGGGGCGGGATCACGGTGGGGCGGGGTCGGGGAGTGTCCGGGGGCGTCCCGGCCGCCCCCCTCAACAGGCTGTTGCGGATCCCTCGCCTCAGGTAAGTTCCCTTTGGGAACTTAGTATCGGCACGTACGTGCACGTGCCCACCATCGACGACCCAAGGGGGCCCACCATGCCCGATCCGCGCGACCCGCAGGACACCTGGACCGCCGTGGACGGCTACTTCGACGGGCTGCTCGTCCGGGAGGACGAGGCGCTCGTCCTCGCTGCCGCCGATTCCGCAGCCGCCGGATTGCCTCCGCATCAGGTGGCCCCGAACCAGGGGAAGTTGCTGAACCTGCTCGCGCGGATCCACGGGGCCCGGCGCATCCTCGAGATCGGCACCCTCGGCGGGTACAGCACCATCTGGCTCGGCCGGGCGCTTCCGGCGGACGGGCAGCTGGTCACGCTGGAGGTCGACCCGCAGTGTGCCGACGTGGCCGCGGCGAACGTCGCCCGAGCCGGCCTGGAGCACATCGTCGACATCCGGCGCGGCAAGGCCATCGACCTCCTCCCGCAGCTCGTCGACGAGGAGCCGTTCGACCTGGTGTTCATCGACGCCGACAAGCCGTCCAACCCCGACTACCTCCACTGGGCCCTCGAGCTCACCCGCCCCGGCAGCGTCATCATCGGCGACAACGTCGTCCGCGACGGCGCAGTCACCGATGCGACGAGCAGCGACCCGCGCGTGCAGGGCGTACGGCGCTTCACCGAACTCATCGCCGAGCAGCCGCGGTTGACGGCCACCGCCCTCCAGACCGTCGGCGGCAAGGGATACGACGGCCTCATCCTGGCCCTGGTCACCGGCTGACACCTGCCCCGTCGTATGCTCGCGCCGACCAACGATCACAGCGACGCAACAACACCAGAACGGCACCACCGCAACACCCCAGGGGGAACCACATGACCTCGACCATCGAGGCCAACAAGCAGGTCGTCCTCGGCTTCTTCGAAGCCGTCAGCCAGCGCCGGATCGACGATCTGTCGACGTACATGGCCGCGGACGTCATCGACCACAACAAGATCATCCACGGTGAGGCCGACGAGCCCGGCGCCGCCTTCGACGGCATCCGCAGCCAGCTCGCCGCATTCGACCCGCTGCTCGTCGACGTCGACGAGCTGGTCGGCGAAGGCGACCGGGTCGTCGCCCGGGTCACGCAGCGCGGCACGCACGGCGGGACGCACCCGCGCATGCCGCAGCCGACCGGCCGTGACTTCGAGGTGGAGGCCATCTGGATCTTCACCCTCGCGGAGGGGAAGATCGCCCAGATCCGCGCGGTCAGCGACCGCCTGGGCTTCTTCCTCCAGCTGGGCTGGGACTGGCCGCAGGCGGACTGACACCCCGCGACGGCGTGACCGGGCCGGCGCCATCAGCTCCGGCCCGCCACCGAAGGAAGTAACCTCACCCGGATGACGGCACTTTCCCAGCACGGCTCCCCGTACGTCGAGCAGCCCGGCCGCAGCGGCGCCACGGCCACCGCCGAGGCCGATCCGCGCGCGGTCGGCCCGGTTCGGACGTCCTACGCCCCGGACCCCGACGGGAATCCCGACCCCGGTGAGATCGTCTGGACCTGGGTTCCGTACGAGGAGAACGACGGCCGCGGCAAGGACCGCCCGGTGCTGGTGGTCGCCCGGGAGGCGGGCCGGCCGACGCTGCTGGCCGTACAGCTGTCCAGCAAGCGGCACGACGACGACCGGGAGTGGGTGCCGATCGGCGCCGGGCCGTGGGACGGCGCCGGACGGGAGTCGTGGGTGGACGTCGACCGGGTGCTGCGGGTGCACGAGGGCGGGATGCGGCGCGAGGCGTGCGCGCTGGACCGCGGACGCTTCGACCTGGTCGTCAACCGCCTCCGGGAACGCTACGGCTGGCGGTAGCCGGTCGCCTGACCACGACCCGCATCACCTTCAGCCTCCCTCTCGACGTCTCCCTTGAAGGTGCTGCCCTTCCGGCTGTGGACGGACCGGCTCCGGGAACCGCGCCCGCGGAAAACAGACGCCACCATCGAGTGCCGCACGTCATGGCTGCTTCCAGAGGCAGGGACTCAGCGCGGCTGATCGTCGCCGGGGCGGTCCCGGCGCGGCGGATACGGAGCGGGCCCGGCCATCCGCTGAGTGAGGGCCTCCACCTGCCCGCGGAGGGCCGCGATCTCGGCGGTCAGGGAGTCGAGTGAGGCTTCGGCGGGGTGGGTGACGGGCTTCCGGCCCTGCTCGTCGGGAGCAGCGGCCGGCCCACCGTCCTCCTCAGACCCGAAGAAGCTGGCCAGGATGCCGGCGAGGATGCCCAGGACGCCGATGCCGGTGACCATGATGCCGAAGCCCGCCCACCGACCGGCGGAGGTCTGCGGGGCGATGTCGCCGTACCCCACTGTGGTCAGTGTCACCACGCCCCACCAGAGGGCGTCACCGAACGTCGCGAACTCCGGATTGACCGGCCGTTCGGCGTGGTAGGCGATCAGCGCGGCGACCAGCACCACGCCGGTCGCGACCACGGTCACCCGTTGCAGCCGTGCCAGCAGGCGCCGCGCCCCCCTGGTCACCAGGAGCAGCCGGGCCAGTCGTGCCACGCGCAGGACGACGACGAACCGTCCCGCCTGGGCGCCGGGCAGCAGGAACCAGGGGGCCGTGGCGATGACGACGAAGAGGTCGAAACGGCCGAGTGCCGAGCTCGTGTACCGGTCGAGGTGGCGTACGTGCACCACGTAGTCGGCGAGGAACACCAACCAGGCGGCGACGTTGACGGCGGTGCTGAACCATGCGCCGGGCTGGGGAACCACAACGAGCGGAAGGACCGCCGCCGCGATCATCGGCAGCCGCATCCGCGCCTCGAACCGCTCGAGCCGGCCGCTGTCATCCCCGGCCCCCGGCCCACCCGGCCCGGACCGACCATCAGGAGCGACGCGCATGCTCCGATCCTGGCCACCCGTCCCGCTCCCGGCCAGTCGGCAGCGTGCATCCGGGGCGCACCGACGTAGGCACCTGGCGTTAAGCCGACCGAGGAGGCGGCCGTGCCGACCGAGGGTGCAGACGCTGAGGGTCGGCCGGATGGCCGGCCGGAGCATCGCTTCGCACTCCGGACGAGCGGCGTCTTCGCACGTCACCGGAGGTTGGCGAGCTCGCCGTTCAACCTCGGCGCGAGATGAGTCGGGCGAGTGGAGCACCACGCTTCCCTGGCGGCATCGCGGCTGGTGCACTGGGGAGCGGTGCAGCCCTGAGGACACACAGGTGTCCCGGGCCAGGCTGCCGCGCGAACGGGTGCACGGGGCTCTGCGCCCAGCGCATCTCGAGCGCGGAGAGGTGTTCCACCCGCTCCGGGGACGGGCTCGCGGCGCGGCTGCGCCGGTACCCGATCCAGGCTCCGAGCCGGCGCTCCTGCTCCTTACCCACCGCCCGAGGTCCTCGCCCTGGCGCACGACGCCGCCCGGCTCCACCGGCAGCTCGCCGCCGGCCGCCAGGTGCAGCCGGACGAGGTGGAAGGCGCCCGCCGCTGCTCGTTCTCGGCGCCCTTTCGGGCGGCGACCCGCGCGTTCTCCAGCCAGATCCCCGCCTTCGCGCCCTGGTGGGGTGGCGTCCAGCGGCGCCAGGAGGGCTCGTTCTCCGTGGCCCGTCCGCGTGCGGCTGCCGACCCTAGCCCTCGCCCCACAACACCCGCTCGAAGACCCCCCGCACCCCCGGATCCCGGTCCAGCACCCCGAACACCACCCGTTCGAAGACCCCGGCGAAGCGCCCGGTCAGGAGCCCGCGGAAGGCCTCCGCCACCTCCGCGGGGTCGTTGCGGAACACCCCGCACCCCCACGCGCCCAGCACCAGCCGCGGGTACCCGTGCAGCGCGGCCGTCTCCAGTACGCGTTCCGCCCGCCGGGCGAGGGCGGCCGGGATCTCGGCGGTGCGCTCGGGTTCCTGGCGGCGGATCGTTCCGGCGTTCGGGGCCGGGGAGGTGAGGAAGCCGACGCGGAACGGGGCGTCCAGCAGGTCGCCGCGGTCGTCGCGGAAAACGGGCACGCCGGGCGAGTGAATCACCCGGTCGGTGTAGAACGTGCTGCGTTCCGCGCGGTGGGTCTCGTAGTACTCGGGAGCCAGCAGCAGCGTCTCGTACAGGGCCGATGCGCGGCACAGCGCCTCCTCCTGCGCCTTGGCCCCGCGGAGGTAGCCGCCGCCGGGATTCCGGGCCGAGGCGAAGTTGAGCACCGCCACGCCGCCCGGTTCCGGGACGTCGGCGGCGAGCCTACGGGCTGCGACCGTGCTGCTCTCTCCCGTGACCTCGATGGCGGTCCGGCGGTATCCGGCCACCAGCGGCTCGTCTGGAATGACATGGTTCGGCCCATATATTCTGGTTCCGGCCTTGGCCTCCGCCAGGGCGGCGGCGAGGGAGACATGCCGCCCCGACCGTGTCCGGTATCCACCGGTGGCCACGATGTTCGTGTTCTCCCGCGCGATCTCACGCAATCTGCTGCTCACGGCCCCATCGTCAGCAGCTCCGGGCGTACGCGTCCACGCGTTTTCCGCGTTCCGATCGGAACAACGCGAAAGAAATGCGGCTCGATTCGACTCTTCGGCACCCGACAAGGACGGGTAGGCATGGTCAAGTCACCGCTAAGGACAGGAGATCCGGCCATGCTGCCTCAGGATTCATCCGCCCCACCCGCATCCCGTTCCCCAGGCGACTCGTCCACGATCACCGAAGCCACCGCCGAGGAGCTGGTCCACGGCATCTGTTTCAAGACAGGACCGCCCCGTACGCTCGGTGCCGAGCTCGAATGGCTCGTGCTGGATGCCGAGCGGCCCGGCGAGCCGCTGCCGCCCGAACGGCTCAGCGCCGCGCACGACGCGGCCCGCGCCCTCCCCCTGAACTCCCGCTTCAGCATCGAACCCGGCGGGCAGCTGGAGCTCAGCTCGGCCCCCGCCGCCTCCCTCTCCGCCTGCCTGGACGGTCTGCAGGCCGACCTGGCCGCCGTACGGGGCGCACTGCGCTCCCAGGGCCTGGTCCTGCACGGCACCGGCCTGGACCGGCGTCTGGACCCGCGCCTGGACCGGCGCCTCCCTCCGCGCCGCCTGCTCTCCAGCCCGCGCTACGACGCGATGGAGACCTACCTCGACCGCTTCGGCCCCGCCGGCCGGGCCATGATGTGCTCCACCGCGTCCGTGCAGGTCTGCGTGGACGCCGGGTACGAGGAGCCCGGCCCGCTGGGGTACGGCCGGCGCTGGCGGCTGGCCCACCTGCTGGGCGCCGTGTTCGTCGCGGCCTTCGCCAACTCCCCCGCCCGCGAGGGCCCGTACGCCGGATGGCGGTGCGCCCGCCAGGGGATCTGGGGCGACCTCGACTCCCGGCGCGCGCTCGCCCCGGTGCTGGACGCCGATCCGCGCACCGCGTGGACCCGGCACGCGCTCGACACCGAGGTGATGTGCGTGCGGTCCTCCCCCGAAAGTCCCAACGGAGCCGACGGACCCAACGGCCCCTCCGGACCCGCTGGACCCGCCGGACCCGCCGGACCCGCCAGTCTCGCCGACCCCGCCGACCCCTGGCCGGTCCCGCGCGGGCTGACGTTCCGCGACTGGCTGCGCGCCGCCGGCTCCGCCGACGGTGCTGCCCCGGGCGGCCGGACGGCCCCCGCCCCGCCCCACGGCGCGGCTCTGCGGCCGCCCACCGCCGAGGACCTGGAGTACCACCTGACCACCCTCTTCCCCCCGGTACGCCCGCGCGGCCACCTGGAGCTGCGGATGATCGACGCGCAGCCCGGTGACGACGGCTGGCTGGTCCCGGTGGCCGTCGTGCACGCGCTGTTCGACGACCCTGAGGCCGCCGGGACCGGATACCGGGTGGCCAAGGCGCTCGCCGACGCCTACGGGTCCCGGCACGCCCCCCGCAACCCGCTCTGGCAGTCCGCGGCCCGCCACGGCCTGGCCGATCCGGACCTGCGTGCGGCGGCGGCGACCTGCTTCCGGGCCGCGGCCGAGGCGCTGCCCCGGCTCGGCGCGAGCCGACCCGTACAGGACGCGGTGGGTTCCTTCATGGAGCGGTTCGTACTGCGCGGACGATGTCCCGCCGACGAGGCCGCCGAGAGAGACGACCAGCTGACCGGGACGGGGGCCCGCCGATGACCACGGGAACAGAATCCGCAGGGACCGGGCCCACACCCGCAGGGACCGGCCCCACACCCTCAGAAACCGTTCTGCACCGCTCCCCCGCCGCCGTCCGCGAGCAGGCCCTGTCCGCCCTGGTCGCCGCGCGGGCGCGCACGGCCGGGCTGACCGACGCGGTCGGCGACCACGACCTGACCGCCCAGCACTCCCCGCTGATGTCGCCGCTGGTGTGGGACCTCGCGCACATCGGCAACATGGAGGAGCTCTGGCTCCTGCGCCACGTGGGCGGCCGCGAGGCCATGCACCCCGAGATCGACCCCCTGTACGACGCCTTCGAGCATCCGCGGGCCGAGCGCCCCAAGCTGCCCCTGCTGGGCCCCGCCGAGGCGCGCCGCTACACGGCGGAGGTCCGCGGGCGGGTCTTCGACCTGCTGGAGCGCACACCGCTGGAGGGCACCGCCCTGCTCGACTCGGGCTACGTGTTCGGGATGATCGCCCAGCACGAACAACAGCACGACGAAACGATGCTGATCACGCATCAACTGCGGCGCGGCGAGGCAGTGCTGACGGCCCCCGACCCGGATCCGCCGCTGGGTCCGCCGCCCGCCGCGGCCGAAGTGCTCATCCCCGGCGGCCCGTTCACCATGGGCACCTCCGCCGAGCCGTGGTCGTTGGACAACGAGCGGCCGGCGCACGTTCGCGAGACCGGCCCGTTCTGGATCGACACCGTGCCGGTGACGAACGCCGCGTACGAGGCGTTCATCGCGGACGGCGGCTACCGCGACGAGCGCTGGTGGGCGCCCGAGGGCTGGGAGCAGGTACGCCGGCACGACATCGGGGCCCCGCTGTTCTGGCGCCGGGAGGCGGGCCAGTGGCTGCGCCGCCGGTTCGGGGTGACCGAGCCGGTGCCGGGCGACGAGCCGGTCCTGCACGTGAGCTGGTACGAGGCGGACGCCTACGCCCGCTGGGCGGGCCGGCGCCTGCCCACCGAAGCGGAGTGGGAGAAGGCGGCCCGGCACGATCCGGTGACCGGCCGCTCCCGGCGCTATCCGTGGGGCGACGCCGACCCGACCCCGGCGCACGCCAATCTGGGGCAGCGGCACCTGCGCCCGGCGCGGGCGGGGAGCTATCCGGCGGGGGCGTCCGCGCTCGGGGTGCGCCAGCTGATCGGTGACGTGTGGGAGTGGACGTCCTCGGACTTCCTGCCCTATCCGGGGTTCCGGGCGTTCCCGTACAAGGAGTACTCGGAGGTGTTCTTCGGCCCGGAGTACAAGGTGCTGCGGGGCGGTTCCTTCGCGGTGGACCCGGTGGCCTGCCGGGGTACGTTCCGCAACTGGGACCTGCCGGTGCGCCGGCAGATCTTCTCCGGGTTCCGCACGGCCAGGGACGGTGCCTGATGTGCCGTCACATAGCCTTTCTGGGGCCCGAGGTGCCGCTGGGGCGGCTGCTGAGCGATCCGGAGCACTCGCTCGTGCGGCAGGCGTGGGATCCGCGCCGGCAGGTCAGCGGCACGGTGAACGCCGACGGGTTCGGGGTCGGCTGGTACGCGGAGGGCGATCCGGTCCCCGCCCGCTACCGGCGGGCCGGGCCGATCTGGGGCGACCTGACCCTTGCCGACCTGGCCCGTGTCGTGCGCGCCGGGGCTGCGCTGGCCGCCGTACGGGACGCGACGCTGGCCGGGGCGGACGGCGAGGCCGCGGCGGCGCCGTTCGCGTCGGGGCCGTGGCTGTTCAGCCACAACGGCGCGGTACGGGGCTGGCCGGATTCGGCGGCGCCGCTCGCGGCCGGGCTGCCGCCGGCTGAGCTGCTGTCGCTGCCCGCCGCCACGGATTCGGCGCTGGTCTGGGCGCTGGTTCTGCACCGGCTGCGCGCGGGCGACGACCTCGGCACCGCGCTCGCGGAGACGGTGCGCGAGCTGGCCGAGGCGGCTCCCGGCTCCCGGCTGAACCTGCTGCTGACCGACGGCGCCGCCATCGCCGCGACGGCCTGGGGGGATTCGCTGTGGTACCTCGCCGATGTGCCGGCGCAGCGCGTCGTGGTGGCCTCCGAGCCGTACGACGCGGACGCGCGCTGGTGCGAGGTGCCCGACCGGACCCTGTTGACCGCCCACCGCACCCGGGTCGTGCTGACCCCGCTCAAGGAGACGCCCAGTGAGTGACTTCCGCCTGACCCGCACCCTCGACGAGGACGCCGCCGAGACGGCGCTGCGCGAGGACGTGGCCCTGGGGCTGACGCAGGCCCCGAAGGCACTGCCGCCCAAGTGGTTCTACGACGCGCGGGGCAGTGAACTCTTCGAGGAGATCACCCGGTTGCCGGAGTACTACCCGACGCGGGCCGAGCGGGAGATCCTGCTGGCGCGGGCCGGGGAGATCGCCGCGGCGAGCGGGGCCCGCACCCTGGTGGAGCTGGGCTCGGGGTCTTCGGAGAAGACCCGGCACCTGATCGAGGCGATGCCCGAGCTGGACACGTACGTGCCGGTGGACGTGAGCGGGAGCGCGCTGGAGGGCGCGGCCCGGGCGCTGCTGGCGGAGCATCCGGGGCTGCGGGTGCGGGCGCTGCTGGCCGACTTCACCAAGCCGCTGCGGCTGCCTGAGGCGCCGGGTCCGCGGCTGGTGGTGTTCCTGGGCGGCACGATCGGCAATCTGCTGCCGGCGGAGCGGGCCGTGTTCCTGGCCTCGGTACGGGCGATGCTCTCGCCGGGGGACGCGCTGCTGCTGGGGACGGACCTGGTGAAGGAGGAGTCCGTGCTCGTGGCGGCGTACGACGATGCGCAGGGGGTGACGGCCGAGTTCAACCGGAACGTGCTGTCGGTGATCAACCGGGAGCTGGACGCGGACTTCCCCGTCGAGGACTTCGCGCACGTCGCGGTGTGGAACCGGGAGCAGGAGTGGATCGAGATGCGGCTGCGGGCCCGGTCGGAACTGGTGGTGAAGGTCCGGGCCCTTGATCTGCTGGTGCCGTTCGAGGAGGGTGAGGAGATCCTGACGGAGGTGTCCGCGAAGTTCCGTCAGGAGGGCGTACGGAAGGAGCTGGCGTCGGCCGGGCTGGAGCTGGCCCGGTGGTGGACGGATGCCGAGGGCCGCTTCGCCCTGTCCCTGTCGGTGGCCGACGGGGAGACGGGCTGGGCGGGCACGCCCGGGAGCAGCGCGGTGGACGCAGAAGAAGCAGAGGCAGCAGAAGAAGCAGAGGTAGCAGCGGACGCACAGGACGCCGAGGGGGAGGTGACGGCGGCCTGAGCGGCGGCGGTCCCCGCGGCAGGGCATGCTGCGGGGACCGCGCCGGGCGGGGCGGCGCGGACGGCGGCCTGAGCGGCGGCCGCGAGGTCCCGCCGGGTCGGGTACCGGCCGGGCGGGATCCGCGGCAGCAGCCGCAGCTCGGCCCGGATGCCGCGGGCGCGGACGATCCGCCACAGCGAGGCGGTCAGCGGGTCGTCGCCGACGAAGGCGGCCGCGCCGGCGGGGCTGCCGTCGGGGAGCCGGTAGGAGATGCGGACGGGCTGGACGGGCGCGTCCGCGTCCAGGGCGGACTGGAACGCGGCCCGCCGGAAGGGGCCCTGGGCGCGCCCGCACCAGGTGCTGCCCTCGGGGAAGACGGTGATCCGCTCCCCGGCGCGGAGGGCGCGGGCCAGGGTGGCGACGGTGTCGGGGAGGGCGCGGATCCGGTCGCGCCGGATGAAGAGGGTGCCGGCCTGTGCGGCGAGCCGGCCGAGGACGGGCCACTCGCCGATGTCGCTCTTGGCCAGCATCCGGGAGGGCAGGGCGGCGGCGACGAGCGGGATGTCCAGCCAGGAGACGTGGTTGGGGACGATCAGGCGGCCGCCGGGCGCTCCCGGGCCGCCGTGGAGCGTGATCCGCAGGCCGAGGGCCCGCAGCAGTGCGGCCGACCAGGCCCGGACGACGGTGTGCCGGTGCCGGCTCGCCAGCAGCCGGACCGGCGGCGCGCCCAGGATCCCGAGCAGGAGGAGGGCGGCCGCGCCGGTGAGCCGCAGGACCGCGCGCGGGACGCCCACGGTGTTTCCCCCGTGGCCGGCGCAGGCGCGGGGGGTGCAGGGCGAGGTGGGCAGCCAGACGCTCATGCCGTCGGGACGAGCGAGAGGAAGTGCTTGAGGTAGCGGGGGTTGGTGCGCTTGAGCGAGAGCAGGACGTACAGGTCGGCGCAGCCGAACGCGGCGTCGAGGGCGGGCTCGCCGCAGACCCAGGCGCCGAGGCGCAGGTAGCCGCGCAGCAGCGGGGGCAGCGGCATGCGGTCGGGGAAGGCGATGCCTTCGGGCTTCCAGGGGAGGTGCGGGGTGACCCGGTACTCCTCGGGGGCGAGGTTGCGGGGCAGGACGTTCTCGCGGGTGGCGGCGGCCAGGACACCGCCGTCGGCGAGCGGTATCGAGCAGCAGCCGGCGAGCCAGTTGTGTCCGGAGCGGTCCATGTAACGGGCGAGCCCGGCCCAGATGAGGGCGATGGCGGCGCCGTTGCGGTGGTCGGGGTGGACGCAGGAGCGGCCGACCTCGACGAGGTCGGGGCGGATGGGGGCGAGGGCGGAGAGGTCGAACTCGCTCTCGGAGTAGAGGCGTCCGGCGACGGCGGCGCGCTCGGGGGGCAGCAGCCGGTAGGTGGCGACGACCTGTTCGGTTTCCTCCTCGATGACGAGGAGGTGGTCGCAGTACGCGTCGAAGGCGTCGGAGTCGAGGCCGGGCTCGGGGCCGTCGAGGCGGGCGCCGAGCTCGCCGGCGAAGACCAGGTGGCGCAGCCGCTGGGCGGCGCGTACCTCGTCCTCGGTGCGGGCGAGGCGGACGGCGTACCGGGTGGGGGTGCCGGCGGGGTCCGGTGCGGTGGGGGACGCGACCGGGGAAGGGGCGGGGGATGCAGTGGGGGAAGGGATGGGGGGAAGGGCGGACGGGGACAGGGGTGCGATGGTCATGGCGGCTCCTGGTCCGGGCACGGGGCCGGGCCGCGGGTGTGGCGGACCGGCTCCTTTACTTCTTCCGTGACCGGCTGGATTCGACATGACCGCTTCGCGGCCCCCGGGTGTGCGGACGCTGAACTCGGCGGAGCACCCGGTGGGGAGGCCCGAGGAAGCCGTGGGCGTCAGCGGTCGGAGTTCAGCACCTTGGCGATCGCCTCGGACGCGGTCCTCGCGGCCTTCCTGGGGTCCTGGCCGGAGAGGACGGCCGTCATGTAGGGCTTGATCGGGTTCTTGGCCTCGACCTCGGCCCAGCGGGCGGACTTGGGGGTGGCCCGGCCCTGGGCGGCGCCGGCGGCCATGCTGGCGGCGCCCTCGTTGCCCTCGACCACGTGCGCGAGGGTGGTCTTGTTCGGCACGCAGCTCATGGTGCGGGCGAGCTCGGTCTGCCACTCCTCGCCGACCAGGGCGGTGATGACGTCGATGGCGTGCTCGCGCTGTGCGGTCCTCGCGGGGACGATCAGGACGGACCCGCCGGTGAAGACGGCGCCGGGCTTGTCGGAGGTCTTGCCGGGGACGGGGAAGAAGCCGAGTCTGCCCTTGAGGGCGGGGTTGGCGGCCTCGATGGCGGCCGCCTGGCCGGGCGGGGCGATGATCTGCGCGACCTGGCCGCGGGCGAAGACCTCTGCCTGCGGGGGCGTCTCCTCGTCGGCGTCCTTGGGGCCGTTGCCGAGGGCCTGGAGCTGCTTGTAGAACTCCATGCCGGCGAGGGCCTTCTCGTCGTCGAGGGCGCCGCTCCACTTGCCGGCGTTGTCGACGGCGAGGTCGCCGCCCTCGTCCCAGATGAACCCCGACAGGACGTACCAGTTCTGGCCGGGGAGGTAGATGCCCTGCTGCTCGCCCTTGTCGAGCTTCTGGGTGGCCTGGATCCACTCCTGGCGGTTCCTGGGCGGGTTCTTGATGCCGGCCGACGCGAAGAGGTCCTTGTTGTAGATCACCACGCGGTTGGCGGCGTACCAGGGGACGCCGTACTGGGCGCCGTTGATGCTGGCGGGGTCGGCGAGGCCCTCGAGCCAGTCGTGGTTGCCCCATGTGCGCAGGCCTTCGAGGGTGAGCTCGGAGAGGCCCCCGGTCTCGATGTACTGCGCCACCTGGGTGTTGCCGACCTCGATGACGTCGGCTCCCTCGCCGCCCTTGCCGGAGAGCACGGCGTTGACCTTCTCGCCGATGCCGGTCCACTCCTGGATGCGGACGTCGAGGTCGACGCCGGGGTGCTCCTTCTCGAAGGCGGCGGTGAAGTGCGTGACGAAGCCCTCGGACGCGCTGCCCTTCATCAGCCAGAGCGTCACCTTCTGCGGGGCGTCGGCCGGGCCTGCGGGCCGGCTGCAGCCGGCGAGGGCGGTCGTGGCCACGAGGGCGGTGCACACGGCAAGCAAGCGCATCTTCACGAAAGGTCACCTTCTGGGGAGCGATTCGAGTTGGCTTGAAATTGGCATAGACCAATGGGCGGGTCAAGGCCTTCTCCCTCAGGACCCCCTGGGATTCTCCGGGCATGGCTCGCGGAGCGGGGCGTAGTGGGGCACCGTAGAACACGACAAATCGCCCACACCGGGGAGACCTCCATGTCCAACCACACGTACCGGGTGACCGAAATCGTCGGCACGTCCACCGAAGGCATCGACCAGGCCGTCCGCAACGGCATCGCGCGGGCGGCCCAGACGCTGCGCAAGCTGGACTGGTTCGAGGTCACCCAAGTGCGCGGCCACATCGAGAACGGGGCGATCGCGCACTACCAGGTGGGGCTGAAGGTCGGCTTCCGCCTCGACGACGAGGACTGACACCCGCCGCAAGGGCTACGCGGACGCCCACCGGAACGGCGACGCCCGCGGCTCAGGTGCGCCCCTCCCCCTCCTGGGCCGCCTTGAGCTCGGGCGCCTCCGCCGCCCAGTTCGCCAGCACCACCGGGAAGCCCGCGGCGCGCGCGGCCTGGCAGACCAGCTCGTCGTCGTCCACCAGGACCCGCACCTCGCGGCCCCGGGCGATCCGCCGGAGCACCTCCAGCTTGGTCGTCCGGGCCGGGCGCCGGTCCTGGTTGCCGCGCATCCACACCCGCCCCTCGGGCAGTCCGTGCCGGGTCAGCCACTCCTCCGTGTCGGCCCGGCACCGCTCCGGGCGCCCGGTCAGGTACACGATCTCGCTGTCGGCCGCGCGCTCCACCGCCAGCGCCACCCCCCGGGCGAGCGGCGGGTCGGCCGGGGCCGCGCCGAAGAAGCCGTCCCAGTCGCGGGGGCGGCGCTCCAGGAAGTGCTGGCGGTGGTCGGTGTCGGCCAGGGTGTTGTCGATGTCGAAGACGGCCAGGGGCCGGCGGTCGGTGCGTCCACTCATGCGGGCCAGCCTAGGCTGGGGAATCCTGGCGGGCGCCGGACGTTGAGACGGATGTGATCCGCAGACTCTCCATCCTCGACCGGTCCCGCGTCCGCGAGGGGCACCCCGCCCCACAGGCCCTGCGCGACACGGTCGAACTCGCCCGCGCGGCCGAGCGGCTCGGCTACCACCGGTTCTGGGTGTCGGAGCACCACAGCGTGCCCGGCGTCGCGGGTTCGGCCCCCGCCGTGCTGGCTGCCGCCGTCGCCGGCGCGACCCGGCGGATCCGGGTCGGCACCGGCGGCGTGATGCTGCCCAACCACCGGCCGCTGGTGGTCGCCGAGCAGTTCGGGGTGCTGGAGTCGCTCTTCCCCGGCCGGATCGACATGGGCCTCGGCCGCTCCGTCGGCTTCACCGGCGGGATCCGCCGGGCGCTGGGCCGCGACACCGACGACGCCGACCGGTTCGAGGAACAGCTCGCCGAGCTGCTGGGGTGGATCGACGGGACGCAGCAGGACCACCCCGAGGTGCACGCCCGCCCCGCGGAGGGGCTGCGGATCCCCGCGTACGTCCTGGCCACCGGCGAGGGGGCGGGCATCGCGGCCCGGGCGGGGCTGCCGCTGGTGGTGGGCGATCTGCGGGCCCGGGAACGGGTCGCCGGGATCGTGGAGCGCTACCGCGAGGAGTTCCGGCCCTCCGAGCGGTGCGCGCAGCCGTACGTGGTGGTCTCCGGGTCGGTGGCGGTCGCCGCCACCGAGGAGGAGGCCCGGCGGATCCTCCTGCCGGAGGCATGGTCGGTGGCGTACTCGCGGACCCGGGGCAGCTTCCCGCCGCTGCGCCCGGCGCAGGAGGTCGAGGCGCTGGAGATGAGCCCGAAGGAGCGGGAGCTGTACGAGGGCGCGCTCGGCGGGCACGTGCACGGCACCGAGGAGCAGGTGGCGGCGCAGCTCACGGAGGTGGCCGCGCTGACCGGGGCGGACGAGCTGCTGGTCACCACGTCCACGTACGACCGGACGGCGCTGCTGGACTCCTTCGGGCGGCTGGCCCGGCTGGCGGGCCTGCCCGCAGCCGCAGGTGCGGCGGTCCCGACCGGCCCGTGACCGCAGGGCCCCCGTAAACTGGGGCGAATGCACCACTCCACCGAGCCTGCGGCCCCCGTCCGGTCCCCGGCCCCCTCCCCGCCCCCGTCCCGGCCGGACGCCCACGACCCGTTCGTACGGGTGCGGGGCGCCCGGGAGCACAATCTGCGCGGGGTCGACGTGGACATCCCGCGCGACGCCCTGACCGTCTTCACCGGGGTGTCCGGCTCGGGGAAGAGCTCGCTCGCCTTCGGCACGCTCTACGCCGAGGCCCAGCGGCGCTACTTCGAGTCGGTGGCCCCGTACGCCCGGCGGCTGATCCACCAGATCGGCGCGCCGAAGGTGGACTCGGTCACCGGGCTGCCGCCGGCGGTCTCGCTGGAGCAGCGGCGCTCGTCCCCCGGTTCGCGGTCCTCGGTGGGGACGGTGACCCTGCTGTCGAACTCCCTGCGCATGCTGTTCTCCCGCGCCGGAACGTATCCGCCGGGCGCGCCGCGCCTGGACTCCGACGCCTTCTCCCCCAACACCGCGGCCGGGGCCTGCCCTTCGTGCCACGGGCTCGGCAGCATCCACCGCACCAGTGAGGAACTGCTCGTCCCCGACCCCGGGCTGTCGATCCGCCAGGGGGCCATCGCCGCCTGGCCGGGGGCCTGGCAGGGCAAGAACCTGCGGGACATCCTGGAGGTGCTGGGCCACGACGTCGACGCGCCCTGGCGGGAGCTGCCTGCGGCCGACCGCGAGTGGATCCTGTTCACCGAGGAGCAGCCGGTCGTCACCGTGCACCCGGTGCGGGACGCCGACCGCATCCAACGGCCGTACCAGGGCACGTACATGAGCGCCCACCGCTATGTGATGAAGACCTTCTCGGACAGCAGGAGCGCGACGCTGCGGGCACGGGCCGAGCGCTTCCTGACCGACTCGCCGTGCCCGGTGTGCGAGGGCCGGCGGCTGCGGCCCGAGGCGCTTGCCGTCACCTTCGCCGGCCGGACCATCGCGGAGCTGGCGGCGCTGCCGCTGACCGG
Organism: Streptomyces sp. NPDC046876; assembly: GCF_040645035.1. Classification (NCBI taxonomy): domain Bacteria; kingdom Bacillati; phylum Actinomycetota; class Actinomycetes; order Kitasatosporales; family Streptomycetaceae; genus Streptomyces; species Streptomyces sp. NPDC046876. Next base: position 15,751 of record NZ_JBEYXK010000066.1, read on the forward strand.
CCTGGACCGGCTGCTGGCGCAGGCGCAGGCTCAGGCTCAGGAGGAGCGGTCCGGGGAGGCGGCGCGGGTGCTCGCCGAGGACCTCCGGTCGCGGATCGGGCCCGTCGTGGAGCTGGGGCTGGGCTACCTGAGCCTGGACCGGACCGCGCCGTCGCTGTCGGCGGGCGAGCTCCAGCGGCTGCGGCTGGCGACACAGCTGCGGTCGGGACTGTTCGGGGTGGTGTACGTGCTGGACGAGCCGTCGGCGGGGCTGCACCCGGCCGACACCGAGGCGCTGCTCGGCGTACTCGACCGGCTCAAGGCGGCGGGCAACACGGTGTTCGTGGTGGAGCACCACCTCGATGTGGTGCGGCATGCGGACTGGCTGGTGGACGTGGGCCCGCTGGCCGGGGAGCACGGCGGGCAGGTGCTGCACAGCGGGCCGCCCCGGGAGCTGGCCGGCGTGGCGGGGTCGGCGACGGCGCGGCACCTGTTCCCCGCGCACGAGCCGGAGCCCGGGCCCGTGCGGGAGGTACGGGAGGCCCGCGGGGCGGTCCGGCTGGCCGGGGTGGAGCGGCACAACCTGCGCGGTGTGGACGTGGAGTTCCCGCTCGGGGTGTTCACGGCCGTCACCGGCGTGTCGGGGTCGGGCAAGTCCACGCTGGTGGGGCAGGTGCTCGCCGGGGAGGTCGGCGAGCGGCTCGCCGATCCGGGTTTCCCCGTGCGCAGGCTGGTGGAGGTGGACCAGAAGCCGATCGGGCGGACGCCGCGGTCCAACCTGGCCACGTACACCGGGCTCTTCGACGTGGTGCGCAGGCTCTTCACGGCGGCGCCCGGGGCGCGCGAGCGCGGCTGGAAGGCGGGCCGGTTCTCCTTCAACGTGCCGGGCGGGCGGTGCGAGACCTGCCAGGGCGAGGGCTTCGTCTCGGTGGAGCTGCTGTTCCTGCCCAGTACGTACGCCCCCTGCCCGCAGTGCGGCGGCGCCCGGTACAACGCCGAGACCCTCCAGGTGCGCCACGAGGGGCTGAACATCGCGGAGGTGCTGGCGCTGACGGTGGAGTCGGCAGCCGCGTTCTTCGCCGGGGTCCCGGCGGCGGCGCGCAGCCTGCGGGCGCTGGAGGAGATCGGGCTCGGCTACCTGCGGCTGGGGCAGCCGGCCACGGAACTGTCGGGCGGCGAGGCACAGCGGATCAAGCTGGCGGCGGAGCTGCAGCGGCAGCGCCGCGACCACACCCTGTACCTGCTGGACGAGCCCACGACCGGGCTGCATCCGGCGGACGTGCGGGTGCTGATGCGGCAGTTGCACGGGCTGGTGGACGCGGGCCACTCGGTGGTGGTCGTGGAGCACGACATGGACGTGGTGGCGGGCGCGGACTGGGTCGTCGACCTGGGACCGGGCGGCGGCGCCGAGGGCGGCCGAGTCGTGGCGGCGGGCACGCCGGAGCAGGTGGCGCGCGCCGGCCAGGGCCGTACGGCGGTGTACCTGGCGCGGGCGCTGGGCGCGCGCTGAGCACCAAAAACCCAGCCGGCTCCGCCGCCGCCTGACCCGGGGGCCCGCCAAAACCAGCCCCGCCGGCGATTGAGGCGCGGGTCCGGGCGGAGCCCGGTGCCCGGCGGAGCCGGGTTCGCGCCGGCGGTACGGGCAGGCGGCGGCCGGGGTCCCGCCCTTGTGGCGCCGCGGTACGGCTACGCGTCTCCGGGCAGCAGGTGCTGCGCGACCTCGCGGAAGCTCCAGATGCCGCGCCGGCGGGTGAACATCCACACCAGGTCGTAGCGGTCCGGCCAGACCGCGGGCACCCCGATCACCCGGTCCGCACCGAGGGCGCGGACCAGCGGGGGCACGCCCGGATGCTCCCAGCAGACGAGCACCGGCATCGCGGCGGCCAGCACGGCGCGGGCCAGGGCCGGTTCGGCGCCGACGGCGAAGTCCGTCCGTACGGGCGTCCCCAGGGCGGCGGCCAGGGCCCCGACGGTCTGCCGGCAGCGGGCGGGAGCGGCCGCGCCGCCGGCTGCGAAGACGGTGGCGGGTCGGGGCAGCACCGCGGCGCGGGCCGGTACGAACAGGCGCGCCAGCCCCTCGGCCCGCCGCCATCCGCGCCCGGCGAGGAAGCCGGGGCTCTCGTTGCCGTCGGCGTCCTCGCCGGTGTCGCCCGCGTACGGCTTCTCCGCGTGCCGGATCACCATGACCAGGGCGTCCTCCGGCCCGGCCGGAGGGCCGGGGGCCGGGCTCGCGACGCCGGTCCGCTCCCGGGAGCAGCCGGCCACCGCGAACGGGGCGAGTGCGGCGGCCAGCACCGCTCGGCGGCACGGTCCGGCGGACCCGGCGGGCGCATGGGGCATGGGCCCCACTGTCCCCCACCGCCGGGGCGGCCCCGGGCGCGGCGCGGCGCCGCGCCCCGACGAGCCCCCGGTCGGCCGATCCCCTGGGCCGATCGGGTTCAGCCGCGCCGCGTACCGCCCTTGCGGGCCGCCCGCAGCCATTCGCGGTTCATCGCGGCGATCGACGGCAGCGGGATGCCCTTGGGGCACGCGGTGGCGCATTCGCCGGTCAGGGTGCAGCCGCCGAAGCCCTCGGCGTCCATCGTGGCCACCATGTCCAGGACGCGGGTCTCCCGTTCGGGCGAGCCCTGCGGCAGCACGTTGAGGTGGTTGACCTTGGCGGAGGTGAACAGCATGGCGGAGCCGTTGGGGCAGGCCGCGACACAGGCGCCGCAGCCGATGCACTCGGCGTGCTCGAAGGCGTGGTCGGCGTCGGCCTTGGGTACGGCGGTGGCGTGCGCCTCGGGCGCCGAGCCGGTCGGGGCGGTGATGTAGCCGCCGGCCTGGATGATCCGGTCGAAGGCGCTGCGGTCCACGACCAGGTCCTTGACCACCGGGAAGGCCGCGGCCCGCCAGGGCTCGACGTCGATGGTGTCACCGTCGGCGAAGGACCGCATGTGCAGCTGGCAGGTGGTGGTGCGCTCGGGGCCGTGGGCGTCGCCGTTGATGACGAGGCTGCACGCTCCGCAGATGCCTTCGCGGCAGTCGTGGTCGAAGGCGACGGGCTCCTCGCCGCGCAGGATGAGGTCCTCGTTGAGGGTGTCGAGCATTTCCAGGAAGGACATGTCACGGGAGATGCCGTCGACCTCGTACGTGACCATGGCGCCGGGGGCGTCGGGGTTCTGCTGGCGCCAGACGCGCAGGTTGAGCTTCATGCGTAGCTCCGCTGGGTGGGGTGGACGTACTCGAAGACGAGGTCTTCCTTGTGCAGGACGGGTGCGGCGCCGGTGCCGCGGAACTCCCAGGCGGCCGCGTAGGCGAACTCCTCGTCGCGGCGGGCGGCCTCGCCGTCGGCGGTCTGGGACTCCTCGCGGAAGTGGCCGCCGCAGGACTCGGTGCGGTGCAGGGCGTCGAGGCACATCAGCTCGGCGAGCTCGAGGTAGTCGACGATGCGGTTGGCCTTCTCCAGGGACTGGTTGAGCTCGGTGCCGCTGCCGGGGACCTTGATGCGTCTCCAGAACTCCTCGCGGATCTGCGGGATCCGGGCGAGGGCCTTGCGCAGCCCCGCCTCGGTGCGGGCCATGCCGCAGTACTCCCACATCAGTTCGCCGATCTCCCGGTGGAAGGAGTCCGGGGTGCGGTCCCCGTCGACGGCGAGCAGCCGTTCGATGCGCTCGCGGGTCTCGCGTACGGCGGCCACGGCCTCGGGGTGGTCCGCGTCGACCGGGTCCTGGTGGGGGTGGCGGGCCAGGTAGTCGTTGATGGTGGAGGGGAGCACGAAGTAGCCGTCGCCGAGGCCCTGCATGAGGGCGGAGGCGCCGAGGCGGTTGGCCCCGTGGTCGGAGAAGTTGGCCTCGCCGATGGCGAACAGGCCGGGGACGGTGGTCTGGAGGTCGTAGTCGACCCAGAGGCCGCCCATCGTGTAGTGCACGGCCGGATAGATCCGCATCGGGACCTCGTACGGGTTCTCGGCGGTGATCCGCTCGTACATCTCGAAGAGGTTGCCGTACTTCTCGGCGACCTTGTCCTTGCCCATGCGGCGGATGGCGTCGGCGAAGTCCAGGTAGACGCCCTGGCCGCCGGGGCCGACGCCGCGGCCCTCGTCGCAGACGTTCTTCGCGGCGCGCGAGGCGATGTCGCGGGGCACGAGGTTGCCGAAGGAGGGGTAGATCCGCTCCAGGTAGTAGTCGCGCTCCTCCTCGGGTATGTCGGCGGCGGGACGGGTGTCGCCCTGGGCCTTGGGGACCCAGATGCGTCCGTCGTTGCGCAGGGACTCGCTCATCAGGGTCAGCTTGGACTGGTGGTCGCCGGTGCGCGGGATGCAGGTGGGGTGGATCTGGGTGAAGCAGGGGTTGGCGAAGTACGCGCCGCGGCGGTGCGCCCGCCAGACGGCGGTCGCGTTGGAGTTCATGGCGTTGGTGGACAGGTAGAAGACGTTGCCGTAGCCGCCGGTGGCGAGGACGACGGCGTCGGCGAAGTACGTGGAGACCGCGCCGGTGACGAGGTCGCGGGCGACGATGCCGCGGGCCCGGCCGCCGACCGTGATCAGGTCGAGCATCTCGGTGCGGGCGTGCATCTCGACGTTGCCCGCGGCGATCTGCCGGGACAGGGCCTGGTAGGCGCCGAGGAGGAGCTGCTGGCCGGTCTGGCCGCGGGCGTAGAAGGTGCGGGAGACCTGGACGCCTCCGAAGGAGCGGGTGTCGAGCAGGCCCCCGTACTCGCGGGCGAAGGGGACGCCCTGGGCCACGCACTGGTCGATGATCTCGACGGAGATCTGGGCGAGGCGGTGGACGTTGGACTCGCGGGCCCGGAAGTCGCCGCCCTTGACGGTGTCGTAGAAGAGGCGGTGGATGGAGTCGCCGTCGTTGCGGTAGTTCTTGGCGGCGTTGATGCCGCCTTGCGCGGCGATGGAGTGGGCGCGGCGCGGGGAGTCGGAGTAGCAGAACTGGACCACGTGGTAGCCCTGTTCGGCGAGGGTGGCGCCGGCCGCGCCGCCGGCGAGGCCGGTGCCGACGACGATGACCGTGTGCTTGCGCCGGTTGGCCGGGTTGACGAGCTTGGCCTCGAAGCGGCGGCGGTCCCAGCGTTCGGCGATCGGTCCGGCCGGGGCCTTGGTGTCGGCGACGGGCTCGCCGGTGGTGTAGTGCGTGTAGTGCGTGTAGTCGTTCACGTGGTCGTTCACCTTGTCGTTCACGGTCAGTTCACCACTCCGGTCATGACGGCGACGGGGACGGAGACGAAGCCGGCGAAGAGGACGAGGGCCAGGGCGTTGGCGAGGGACTTCAGGGTGCGGTCGCGTCGGGCGTTGCCCGCGCCGAGGGTCTGGGCCGCGCTCCAGAAGCCGTGGCGGACGTGGAGGCCGAGGGCGGCCATCGCGGTGATGTAGACGGTGTTGCCGTACCAGGTGGAGAAGGTCGCGAGGACGTTCTCGTACGGGTGGCCGGCCCAGGCGCGCTCGTTGACGGTGAGCGTGGTGAGGTCGAGCAGGTGCCAGACGATGAACAGGCCGAGGATGACCCCGCCCCAGCGCATCGTGCGGGTGGCGTAGCTCGCGCGGCGGCGCTTGTGGGCGTACTTCACCGGGCGCGCCTTGATGTCGCGCCGGCTGAGCTGGTACGCGGAGACGGCGTGGGCGACGACGGCGGCGAGGAGGACCACGCGGGCCGCCCACAGGCCCCAGTGGCTGTGCAGGAAGGGCTCGCCCATGTGGCGCAGCCAGTGCGCGTAGCCGTTGAACTCCTCCGGGCCGAAGAAGATCTTGAGGTTCCCCATCATGTGGACGACCAGGTAGCCGAGCATGATCAGGCCGGATACCGCCATGACGGACTTCTTGCCGACGGTGGAGTCCCAGAGCGTGCGCGTGGTGGACGGTCGTCGGCCCGTCCGCGTTGCCAGAGCCATGCCACAGACGGTAGGGACGGAGGTGGTGAGAGGTCCAAGACATGGTTCCGCTCATCTCGATAGCCCTGGGCTATTAGCGGCGGTAGCCTGGGCGAATGCAGTTCCAGCAGCTCCTGTACTTCGTGGCGGTGGCCGAGACGCGGCACTTCACGCGGGCGGCGGAGCGGGTGCACGTCGCCCAGCCGTCGCTGTCGCAGCAGATCAAGGCGCTGGAGCGGGAGTTGGGGGCGGAGCTGTTCAGCCGGGCGCGGGGGAACATCGCGCTGACCGACGCGGGCGAGGCGCTGCTCCCGCTGGCCCGGCGGATCCTGGCGGACGCGGACACCGCGCGGGTGGAGGTGCAGGAGCTGGCGCAGCTGCGGCGCGGGCGGGTGCGGCTGGGGGCCACGCCGAGCGTGTGCACGGGCCTGCTGCCCGGGGTGCTGCGGGCCTTCCATGCCGCGCATCCGGGGATCGAGCTGCTGATCGAGGAGAGCGGTTCGCTGGACCTCGTACGGGAGCTGGCGCGCGGGGCGCTGGACCTGGCCCTGATCGCGCTGCCGCTGCCGCCTTCGGCGCCGGCGCTGGACACGGTGGAGCTGCTCACGGAGGACCTGGTGGTGGTCTCGTCGGCGCAGCTGCCGCCGCCGGCCGGGGGCGGTCCGCTGACGGTGTCGGCGCTGCGGGACGAGCCGATGGTGATGTTCCGGCACGGCTACGACCTGCGGGACCTGACGGTGGCCGCCTGCCGGGCTGAGGGCTTCGAGCCGGCGTTCACGGTGGAGGGCGGCGAGATGGACGCCGTGCTCGGCTTCGTCCGCGCGGGGCTCGGGGTGGCGGTGGTCCCCGCGATGGTGGTCGCCCACGCCGGGCCGGGGCTGCGCAGCACTCCGCTGGTCGGCGCCCCGCTGCGCCGCACCATCGCCCTGGCCCACCGCACGGACGTGGCGCCGCCGCGGGCGGCCCGCGAGCTCAAGCGGATGCTGCTGGACTGAGGCGGGGACGCACAGGCGTCACGATCTTCGGGCCGGGAGGGTTCTGTCGAGGCCGTCGGCCAGCATGGCGAAGGCCTGCTCGGCGTCGGCCACGGCCTCCGGGAGGGCCTCATCGGCGCTCTGGCCCGCCTCGACGCGCAGCCAGTTCTCCCGGCCCAGCTCCTGGCGGACCGTCACCAGGTGCCTGGCGGCCAGCCGGGCGGGGAGCGGCGGGATCGATTCCGCCTCGAGCGCCTCGGCGAGGAGGGCGACCTCGCGGTCCGTGTAGTGGGCCAGCCGGGTCTCCAGGCTGGCGGTGGTGTACAGCAGCCGCTGGTAGGCGACCACGTCGGGGTGGTCGCACAGGCCGGTGATCGGATCGCGTTCCGCCAGGGCGGCCAGGAAGTGCGTCCGCAGCGCGGCGACCGGGCTCTGGCCGGCGGGCCGTTCGCCGACGATGCGGGCGGCCTCGTCCTGGTGGTCGGCGAAGCGGTCGAGGACCAGGTCCTCCTTGGTGGGGAAGTACCGGAACAGCGTGGGCTTGGAGACCTCCGCCGCGGCGGCGACATCGGCCACCGCCACCGCGTCGAAGCCGCGTTCCAGGAAGAGCTCCAGGGCGGTGGCCGCCAGGTGCTGTCGCATGCGGAGCTTCTTGCTCTCGCGCAGGCCCGTCGTGTTCTCCATGGGAACAGCGTACCACGAATGAGTGACCGGGTAATTTTTGTGACCCGGTTGCTTTTTTCGGCGTGAGCCGCTTTCCTTGAGACGACGACGAGGAAAGGGACATCCGATGACGGACGTACTCATCGCGGGCTCCGGCCCGACGGGGCTCACCCTGGCCTGCGACCTGGCCCGCCGGGGCATCGCGGTCCGGGTCGTGGAGCAGCGCGAGGCACCGCACCGGGAATCGCGCGGCAAGGGACTGCGCACGAGCAGCCTCAAGGTGTTCGAGGAACTCGGCATCGCCGAGCGGGTGCGGGCCACGGGGCGGACGGGGCTGGTGCTGCGCAAGTACTTCGACGGGGAGCACGTCACCGACACCCCCGGGGACGACGACGGCTTGCTCATCGGCCAGTGGCAGATCGAGGAGGCACTGCGCGACCGGCTGGCCGAGCTCGGCGTCCGCGTCGAGTACGGCGCGCGGCTCGAGGCGATCCGCCAGGACGGGGCGGGCGTCGAGGCGGAGCTCGCGGACGGGCGCGTGATCCGGGCCGGGTACCTCGCCGGGTGCGACGGCGGCTCCAGCACGACCCGCAAGCTCCTGGGGATCCCCTTCGAGGGGCACACCGCCCAGGAGGAGGCGATGGTGCTCGGGGACGTGCGGGCGCCCGGGCTCAGCCGGGAGTTCTGGCACCAGTGGTTCACGGCGGAGGGCGGCGGCATCCTGCTCTGCCCGATGCCCGGCACGGACAGCTTCCAGCTCCAGGCCGTGCCCGAGGCGGACGAGCGGGGCGTGGCGCGGCCGCCGTCGCTGGAGGGGTTCCAGCGACTCTTCGACCGGTACGCGCGGATGCCGGGGATCAGGCTCGCGGATCCGACGTGGCTCTCGTCCTGGCGGATCAACGTCCGCGTGGCCGCGCGGATACGCGAGGGCCGGGTCTTCCTGGCGGGCGACGCGGCGCACGTCCACCCGATCGCCGGCGGGCTCGGCATGAACACCGGCATCGAGGACGCCGCCGCCCTCGGGCGGGCCTTGGCCGCGGTCCTGACCGGGGGCGCCGGGGAGGAGGTGCTCGATGGGTACGCAGCGGAGCGGCTGGCGGTGGCCGCAGCGGTGGTGGCCGACACGGCGCAGCGGTACGAGCGGGTCGTCGAGGCGGTCCGCACGCCCGGCCGCGGCACGGAGGCGGGCCGCGACCGGGACCCGTACGACCTCGCCCCGGAGCCGGACCTGGAGTCGGAACCGGAGGCACCGGAGCAGCGGCCCGAGCCGTAGGCCGGCGGGCCGCGGGCCCGGGCCGAGCCTGATCGCGCTCGGCCGGGGCCCCGCCGACGGGCCGTCAGGGGGAGGTGGTCAGGAGGGAGCCGTCAGGAGTGGGCCGTCAGGAAGGGGCTGTCAGGAGGGGGTGGGGACCGCGTCGCAGAGGGAGAGGGCGTGGATGCGGTCGGGGGCGCCGGGGCGGGCGTAGTACCAGCCCTGAGCGGTGTCGCAGCCGAGGGCGCGCAGCTGGGCGGCCTGGGCTCCGGTCTCCACACCCTCGACCGTGACGGCGAGTTCGAGGCTGTGGGCGAGGGCGACGATGCCTTCCACGATCTTGACGTCGACCGGGTTGGCGGGCTGCTGCTGCATGCCCTTGGTGAAGGAGCGGTCCAGCTTCAGCACGCTGACCGGCAGGCGGCGCAGGTTCGCCAGGTTCGAATAGCCGGTGCCGAAGTCGTCGAGGGCGATGTCCACGCCGAGCTCGGCCAGCCGGCGCAGCGGTTCCAGGAGTTCGTCGTCGGCGCCGATCAGGGCCGATTCGGTGACCTCCAGGCACAGCGCGCCCGGGGCGAGGCCCGCGTTCTCCAGGACCGCGACGGTGTCGGCGACGAGGCCGGGGTGGTGCAGCTGGGTCGGCGAGAGGTTGACGTTGATCCGCAGGGCCGAACCGCCGAGCTGGCGCTGCCAGTTGCGGGCCTGGCGGACCGATTCCTCCAGGACCCAGCGGCCGAGCGGCACGATCAGCCCGGTGCGCTCGGCGAGCGGGATGAAGCGGTCCGGGCCGAGCACCCCGTACTGCGGGTGCTCCCAGCGCACGAGCGCCTCGGCTCCGTGGACGCTGCCGTCGTGCATGTGGACCAGCGGCTGGTACTCGATGAAGAACTCGCCGCGCTCCAGGGCGGCGGGCAGGGCGTTGGTCAGGCCGTGGCGGGTGATGGCGCGGGCGTCGGCCTCCGCGTCGGCGAACTCGAAGCGGCTGCCGCCGGCCGCCTTGGCCCGGTACATGGTGATATCGGCGCTGCGCAGCACCTCCGCCGGGGTCCGCTCCCCCGCCGGGCCCTCGACGATGCCGATGCTGCCGCGCACCGACAGCTCCCGGCCCTCGATCCGGATCGGGGTGGAGAGCGCGGAGAGGATGCGGACCGCGAGCTCGGTCACCTTCTCCTCGGTGTCCGGGCCGGTGGTCAGGGCCACGAACTCGTCGCCGCCGAGCCGGGCGACGACCTCGCCCGGTCCGGTCGCGCAGCTCTGCAGCCGGTCGGCCACCTCCACCAGGAGCCGGTCGCCCGCGGAGTGGCCGAGGCTGTCGTTGACGGCCTTGAAGCCGTCGAGGTCCAGGTAGCACAGCCCGAAGCGGCTGCCGCCGGCCCCGCCGAGGGCCTTCTCCAGGCGCTCGAAGAACAGGGTCCGGTTGGGCAGTCCGGTCAGGGCGTCGTGGGTGGCCTCGTAGCGCAGGCGCAGGTTCAGCAGGCGCCGCTCGGTGGTGTCCTCCATCAGGGCCAGCTGGTACTGCGGCACCCCGTCGGCGTCCCGGAGCAGGGAGACCGTGAGGTTGGTCCACAGGACGGTCCCGTCGTGCCGGTAGTACGGCTTCTCCACCCGGTAGCTCTCGCGTTCGCCGCGGACCAGCTCCCCGTACATGCGCCACACGTGCGGGGCGTCGTCGGGGTGGCCCCACTCGCTGACGTTGCGGCCGCGGACGTGCCCGCCCATGCCGCCGAACATCTGCAGCAGGGCGTCGTTGACCTCGATGACGTTGCCCTCCAGGTCGGCGATGCCGATGCCGATGGCCGCGCCCTCGAAGACCGCCCGGAAGCGCTCCTCGCTCGCGTGCAGGGCTTGCTGGGCGTCGATGCGGGCGGTCAGCGCGGAGCGGGCGATGGCCTCCTGCTCCCGCAGGGTGCGCTCGCGCAGGGCCCGGGCGAAGCCCGCCGCGATGCCGTGCTGGAGCCGGGCGCAGCGCGAGCGGTACTCCTCGGCGCCCTCGACGCCGACCCCGTCGGGGCCGCAGTAGAGCACGAGGTAGGACTCGACGACGCCGAGCGTTCCGGCCAGCGCCTCGGGGTCGGTGCAGTGGACGGCGACGAGCTCGGTCCCCACCTGCTGGGCTACGGTCGCGTCGAAGGGCCGGGCGTGCAGGGCCTCGGCGAGGGTCCGGGTGAGCGGCACGAGGTGCTGCTCGAACTCGACGCGGGTGAGCGAGGTCGCGGTGAAGGGGAAGATGGCGCGGCCCCAGATGGTCGCGAAGCGCCCGATCCGGTCCTCCAGGCCGGCGCGCAGCGCGGCGGGGCCCGCCGGTCGTGCCGGCGGGCCGGGTGGCGGGGTCTGGGCGGGTGCGCCCGGTGCGGGTTCCGCGCCGTCGGGGGTCGGTGTGCCGGGAGGCACCGCGGCCGGGGATCTCACGCCTTGCGTCCCACTCCGCCGAAGCCCGAGAACGCGTACGGGTCCTCCGGCATCTCCCCGTCCTGCGGGTCCGCGAGGCCGTCCGGCTGCCAGTTCGGCATCGAGACGAGCCCCGGGTCGACCAGCTCGAACCCGTCGAAGAAGCGGGTGACCTCCTCGCGACTGCGCATCACCAGCGGGTTGCGGATGTCGCGGTAGACGCCGACCATGCCGCCGGCGACGTCCTCGGAGAGCGGGAGGCCTTCGTACGAGGCGTGCGTGAGGACCAGCAGGCTGCCGGCGGGCAGCGCGTCGCGCAGCTCTGCGACGGCGGCGTACGGGTCGTCGGCGTCCTCCAGGAAGTGCAGGACGGCGACCAGGAGCAGGGCGACCGGCCGGTCGAGGTCCAGCAGTCGGACGGTCTCGGGGGCGGACAGGATGTCGCGGGGCTTGCGCAGGTCGGCGGCGATGACGGCGGTGCGGTCGTCGCCGGCCAGGACGGCGCGGCTGTGCGCGACGGCCACCGGGTCGTGGTCGACGTAGACGACGCGGGCCTCGGGGCTGGCGGCCTGGGCGACCTCGTGGACGTTGCCGAAGGTGGGGATGCCGGAGCCGATGTCGAGGAACTGGGTGATGCCCCGGGAGACGGCGTAGCGGACGGCGCGGCGCATGAAGGCCCGGTTGGCCTGCATGATCTTGGGCAGGCCCGGCATGAACTCCATGGCGCGGCGGGCGGCCTGGCGGTCGACCTCGAAGTTGTGCGATCCGCCCAGGTAGTAATCGTAGATGCGGGACACGCTCGGCACGGATATGTCGATCCCTGGCGGGGCCCAGGCGGGGCGCTCCATCGCGGTCTCCAAGTCGTGGTCGAGTGCGGTCGTTGCGGGCTCGGACAGCTGTCCGAGCCGAATGTACTGATCATTGCCCAAGGGAGCGAGCAAAAGCGGAAATTGGTGATCCGTTCTTCATCACACACCAAAGGCCCCTACGGCCCCCGCCGCACCGGATGACCGAAACCGACAAGTCGCTTATGGGATTGAACGACTCTGCGATCGGATGCCTTCGGTTCGTGGCTCAAACCTCTACGGTCTGCGCTCCACCCGTTCAGGCGAACCGGGACCGGGTCCCGCGTGCGCGGGCGCGCGCGAGCCCATGCTGCCGGGGTGAACAGAGCCTCTACCAGGCGCCTGCTGGCGGTCCCCGCCCTGCTGTGGGTGGCCTTGTCGGCCACTCCGGCCGTGGCCGATAGCTGCGCCCACGCGACGGTCTGCGCCGGCGGCGCCGCGGATGCCGCCGGGCTGGTCGCAGCCGCCGGCAGCAGCCCCTCAGAAGGGGCCCGGGGTGGCGCACATCACGGCGACGGCCCGCCGGGCGGCCGCGGAAACGGTCATGCCGGCACCCACGGCAACGGCAACGGCAACGGATGGCACCACGGTGGCGGCCACGGCCACGACGGGCACCACTGCCCTCCGCCGCCGCCCCCGCCGTGCCCGCCGAAGCCGACCCCGAAGCCGACCCCGCCACCGCCACCGCCGCCCGCGCCGACTCCGCCGCCCGCCCCGAAGCCCACCCCGCCACCGCCGCCCAGGCCGGCGCCGCCCCCGCCGCCGAAGCCGGCCCCGAAGGCCCCCGAACCGGCCGCGCACCCCGCGTACGCCGCCCCGGCCCCCGCGGTGACTCCGCCACCGCCACCGCCCGTGAAGAAGGCCGTGGCCCGGCCCGCGTACCACGCGGCAGCCGCCAAGCCGGTCGGGCACCACATCTCGCCGGTGACCTTCACGCTCATGACCGCGGCGCCCGCGGTGCTCGCGATCGTCGCGCTGCGCCCGCGCTAACCCCGGCCCCCACCCGCCCGTGGGGCCCCACCCGTCCGTGACCGATTGGGAGTCATCTTGTCGGAATGGCTCGTCCTGACCCTCGCGATGGCCGCGGCCTGCGCCGTGGTGCTGGCCATCGCCTTCTTCAACCACCGCCGGATCGGCGACGACGACGATCCGAACGAGACCCCGGACGTCATCGAGTACATGACGATGATGATCGGGGTGATCTACGCGATCGTGCTGGGCCTGGCGATCGCCGGCGTCTGGGAGGGCCGCGGGGCCGCCCAGGAGTACGTGCGCCAGGAGGCGCAGGCCCTGCACGAGATCAGCGCCCGCGCCCAGGTCTACCCCGCCGAGGTGCGGGGGAAGATCCGCTCCGACGTCGACGCGTACGTGACGTACGTGGTGGACACGGAGTGGAAGGAGATGGCCGAGCACGAGACCGTCACGGACCGCAGCGCCGAGCTGCTGGAGCGCATCCGGCGCGACGTGACCGACTACGTGCCCCAGACCGACCACGAGGGCCAGGCCTACCAGCCGCTCGTGGACCAGGTGGCCCTGGTGGACGACGCCCGCAGTGCACGTGCCGAGAGCGCGGGGGCGACCATGCCCGGGGTGGTCTGGTTCGGGCTGATCACCGGGGCCCTGGTGACGGTCGGGATGATCTTCACCCTCCAGATCCGCCGCTCTTTCCGGGAGTTGCTGCTGGCGGGCCTGTTCAGCGCGTTGATCGCCTTCCTGCTGTTCCTGATCTGGGACTTCGACGCCCCCTTCGGCCGGGGCATCGCCGCCACCGCCGAGCCGTTCTTCGCGCAGTTCCCCCACCTGGGCCTGGAGGACTGACCGCACGCGCACGCAGGTGCGCCGGCCAAACCCATGCGGGGCTCCGCATCACCGGTTCGGCTCACCTGCGTGCCCCGTTTGCCCGTTCCTGATCGCGGGTCACCGCGCCCGCACCTAGCGTGGCGGACACCGAGGTGCACGACCTCCCACCGGCGGAAAAACCCTTCCGCGGGTGCTCCTCGCCAGATCCGGAGAACCCACGATGAGTGCGATACGTACCTCCGCCACAGCCCTGCTGAGCGCCGGCGCCGCGGGCGCCGTACTCACGCTCGGTGCCTTCGGCGCGGCCGCCGCGAGCGCGGCCGAGGCGCAGCCCGTCACATCGTTCGGCTTCGCCCTCACCCCGTCCACGGTCGATCCCGGCGGGCAGACCGTGCTCTCCGTCACCGGCTGCGACGCGGCCTACGCGACCGTCTCCTCGGGCGTCTTCGACACCGTGAGCATCCCGCGCGGCCAGACGGCACGCGTCCGGGTCGACCGCGACGTCCGCCGCGGGGCCGTCTACTCGGTCACCTTCACCTGCAACGGCGAGAACGGCTCGGCCGACCTCACCATCGCCGGCGGCACCAGCCGGCCCACCACCAGTTCCACGTCCAGCGCCTGGGCCCTGCCGCGGCCCGTCGGGCCGGCGGGCACGGCCACCGTGGCCGCCCGGGGCGCCTCGCTCGGGGTCCGCGGCGGGCTGGGCGGCAGCGCGGCCGGGATGGACCCGTGGGAACTCTGCGCCGGCGGCGGCCTCTTCCTCGTCGCGACGGGCGCGACCGCGTACGCGCTCCGCCGCCGCGCCACCCGCGTGCACTGACGCCGCACCCGGACCGCCGTACGGGGGCCGGCGGGCGCCGGCCGCCGGTCGCCCCGGGTCCAGGGTCCCGGCCCGGATCCGGGGCGGCCGGCGGTTCACCGGGTGGGGACCGGGGAGGTCGGCCGGCCGTCAGGCCCGGTTGCGAGACGGGCGGCGCCGGCGCACCAGGTGGACGCCCGCACCGAGCGCCCCGGCTCCCACCAGGCTCGCGCCGATGGCCGTCTCGGCGGTGGACGGGCCGAACGAGCCGCCGAGGCCGCCCTGTGCGCCCCTGCCCTCGAGGATCGTGAAGCGGTGGGTGGCAACCAGGCTGTTGTCGTTGCACTTGACGGACAGTGTGTGGTTGCCGGGCGTGGCGTGGTTGAAGATGCGGACGGTCGCGAACCCGATCGAGCCGGCCGAGAGGTTGGCCTGCGGAAAGTTGTTGGGCGACCAGACGGTGCCGCCGTGGGTGCAACCGGCTGCGCTGACCTGCATCGTGGAGCCCTGGTGCACGGAGTACGGGTTGACCGTGACGTTGCTGGGCCCCCTGCCCCCGTCGCCGCCCCGGCCGAGGTCCCCGTCGCCGCCCCGGACGCCGGCCAGGCCGCCCGGGGGGAGGCCGCCCCCGGCCAGGCCGCCCACGGGGAGGCCGCCCGCAGGGAGGCCGCGGGTGCCGGGCGGATCGCCTGCGGGGGCGGCCGCGGGGGCGCCCGGTGCTCCGGGCACCTCGCCCAGGGGTGCCGCGGGGGCCTCCGGAGCGGCGGGTGCCTCGGCCGCGGGGGGCGCCGCGGGGGCATTCGGGGCGGCGGGCGGCTCGGCCGCGGGGGGCGCCGCGGGGGCACTCGGACCGGCCGGCGGATCGGCCGCGGGGGTGGCCCGGGCGCCGGGCGGGTCGTTTACGGGGTTCGCCGAGGCCAACGGAATACTGAGACCGACTGCGGCGCAGGCCGCCGCGGTCACGGTGAGAGCGCGCAGAACACGCATGGTGGAACCTCCAGCGGAAAGCGCCCCGGAGCGGTCGCCCGGGCTGATCGACGAGAACGCCTCCCACCAGGAACCCTCGGGGCGCCCCGCAAGCAGCGCACGTCCGGCTTTGGGCCGCACGGTTGAGCGACACGCCGAGGGGGTGGCCGGGGCTGCTGACGGATCCGCAGGTCACGACCCGTCAGCTGTTTATGTGATGAATACCTGTATGGGCGCATCCGTTCCGTAGCGGCCACCCGTTCGCCCTTCACCGATCGCCGTCTTGCGCAACCGCCCTTAGCGTGCGTGGAGAAGGGCGTACAGGGGTGGGACGGGAGCGCGGGTCGGGACCCCCGCGTCGGGAAGGGAGAGCCATGACCGAGGACGAGAGCGAGCAGCCGCCGAGAAGACGATCGCCCTGGGGCGTGCTCGCACTGGTCATGCTCAGCGGCCTCGCGCTGATGCGCAACGGAGCGGGCTTCGGGGACGGGCCGCCGCAGCCGACGGCCGCCTCGGCGGTGGCACCCGCCACCCCGCTTCCGTCGGGCGCCGCCGTGCCGCAGGCGCCGGTACCGGCTCCCGTGGCGTCGATGCCGCCGGAGCCGCTGGGGCATTCCTCCGTGCAGCGCATCCGGATCCCCGAGATCAAGGTGGACGCGCCGGTGATGACGGTCGGGGTGGACGCCCAGGGCTGGATCGACGCCCCACCGCCGGAGGACGCGAACCTGGCGGGTTGGTACCTCAACGGGATCTCCCCCGGGCAGCGCGGTTCGGCGGTGATCGTCGGACACGTGGACAACGCGCAGGGACCCGCCGTCTTCTACGGCCTCGGTTCGCTGCACAAGGGCAACCACATCGAGGTGCAGCGCTACGACGGGCGCACTGCGGTGTTCGAGGTGTACGGGGTGGAGGTGTTCTCCAAGGACACCTTCCCCGGCGCCCGGGTCTACGGGGACACCGGCCTGCCCGAGCTCCGGGTGATCACCTGCGGCGGCAGCTACTCCAAGGCCCGGGGCTACGACGGCAACGTGGTCGTCTTCGCCCGGATGGTCTCGGCCCGCTGACGGCCGTACGGGGCGCGGTGTCCGCCGCGGGCGGCACCGGCCCCGTACGGGGCGGCCCCCTGCGCCACGGTGCCGTACGGGGCGCCCGTACGGCACCGGCCCGCCGCGGGGGCGGCTTCAGCGCGGCGGCAGTGGCGGGAGGGTCATGCGGTAGCCGCGGGCGAGGAGTTGGGGGAGGTACGCGGTCAGCGCCCGGACGGTCTGGACGCGGTCGCCGCCCGCGTCGTGGTTGAGGACGATCACGCCGGGTCCTGCGCCCTGCAGGACGCTCGAGATGATCGTGGCCGTGCCCGGATCCTTCCAGTCGAGGCTGTCGAGGGTCCAGGCGAGCGGCTCCATGCCCAGTTCGGCCCCGATCTCGAACGCGGCCCGGTTCCACTCCCCGTACGGCGCGCGGAACCACACGGGCGGCTCGCCCACCGTCTCCTGGACCAGCTCGCTGGTACGGGCGATCTCGGCGGCGAGGTCGGGCCGGCTGAGCCTGGGGATGTGGGGGTGGGACCAGGTGTGGTTGCCGATGACGTGGCCCTCGGCGCTCATCCGGCGCAGCAGGTCCCTGTTCTCGGAGGCCCTCTCCCCGCAGACGAGGAACACCGCGCGGACGTCGTACCGGGCGAGGGTGTCGAGGATGTGGGGGGTGTGGCGGGAGTCGGGGCCGTCGTCGAAGGTGAGGGCCATGGCCCCGGCCCTGGTCGCCTCGGGCGGGAGTTCCATGACGGGGCGGGTGCGGACGGCGGGTCTGGCCACGGGCGGGCTCAGGGGCACCTCCGCGGTCATGGGGCTCAGGCGGTACGGGGTGCGGGCGGACGTCTGCGGCCGCGGGGCCCGGACTCCGCGCGGTCCGGGGCCGCCGCCGCCTCTGGGCTGCCCGGCCGCGGGACCGGCGCCCGGACCGGATCCCGCACCGGCTCCGCCGCCGGCGGTCTGTCCGGGGGTGCCGGTGCCGCCGTCGAGCAGTCCGCAGGCCCCGGCGATTCCGAGGAAGACGGCGGTCCGCAGGACCACGCGCCGCCCTACTGTCGGCTCGTCATTTTTCATTACTACTACGTACCAACGACTTCGCCGCCGAGGCCGGGAGGCGCGGACGCGCCCGCCTCCCCTCACCCGGTCGGCGGATCAGCCGCGCCGCACCAGCGGGAACGGCAGCGTCTCGCGGATCGTCAGGCCCGTGAGGAACATGACGAGCCGGTCCACCCCGATCCCGAGGCCCCCGGTCGGCGGCATCGCGTACTCCAGTGCGTCCAGGAAGTCCTCGTCCAGCTCCATCGCCTCCGCATCGCCGCCCGCCGCCAGGAGCGACTGGGCGGTCAGCCGGCGCCGCTGCTCGACGGGGTCGGTGAGCTCCGAGTAGGCGGTGCCCAGCTCGGTGCCGAAGGCCACCAGGTCCCAGCGCTCGGCGAGGCGCGGGTCCAGGCGGTGCTGCCGGGTCAGCGGGGAGACGTCGGTGGGGAAGTCCTTGTAGAAGGTGGGCAGGGTGGTCTTCTCCTCCACCAGCCGTTCGTACATCTCCAGCACCACGTCTCCGCGGGTGTCCTCCGGCGCGTGCGGCACCCCGGCCCGGTCGCACAGCGCGCGCAGCGCGTTCTCCTCGGTGTCGGCGTCGACCGGTTCCCCGAGCGCCTCGCTGATCGCCCCGTACACGGTCCTGACCGGCCAGGGGCCCGAGATGTCGTGGACGGTGAGCTTGCCGTCCGGGCCTGCCTTGTGGGCGATCGGCTCGCCGAACGCGGCGCTCGCCGCGCCCTGGATCAGCTCGCGCGTGAGGTCGAGCATCACGTCGTAGTCGGCGAAGGCCTGGTAGGCCTCCAGCATCGTGAACTCGGGGTTGTGCTTGTAGGAGACGCCCTCGTTGCGGAAGGTGCGGCCCATCTCGAAGACCTTCTCCAGGCCTCCCACGCACAGCCGTTTGAGGTACAGCTCGGGCGCGATGCGCAGGTACAGGTCGAGGTCGTAGGCGTTGATGTGGGTGCGGAAGGGCCGGGCGTTGGCGCCGCCGTGGATCTGCTGGAGCATCGGGGTCTCGACCTCCAGGTACCCGCGGTCCAGCAGCCCCTGGCGCAGGGCCTGGACGGCGGCCGAGCGGGCCCGTACGACGTCCCGGGCCTCGGGGCTGGCCACCAGGTCGAGGTAGCGGCGCCGGACCCGGGCCTCCGGGTCGGCCAGGCCCTTGCGCTTGTCCGGCAGGGGGCGCAGGCACTTGCCGGTGAGCTGCCAGGAGGTGACGACGAGGGAGAGCTCGCCGGACCTGCTGGTGCCGATCTCGCCGGTGGCGAGGACGTGGTCGCCGAAGTCGACGCGGGAGGTGAAGGCGTCCAGTACGTCCGCCCCCGCCTCGTCGCGGGTGAGCAGCAGCTGTATGTCCCCCGACCAGTCGCGCAGGACCGAGAAGACCACGCCGCCGAGGTCGCGTACGACCATCACGCGCCCGGCGAGGGTGGCCCGTTCGCCGGTGCGGTCGCCGGGCGGGCGGCCGGGGTGGGCGGCCCGGAGCCCGGCCGCGGTGTGGGTGCGCGGGGGGATGCCGACCGGGTACGGGTCCACGCCGGCCGCGCGGATGCGCTCCAGCTTGTCGTGGCGGACCCGTACCTGGTCGGGGAGCCGCTCGGCCGGGGTGGCGCGCCCCTCCTCCAGCGCGGCGAGTTCCAGACCGAGGGCGTCGAGGGAGGGCAGGCCCTCGGTGGTGGCGGGGGCGGCGGCGCCGCCCCTGGGGTGGCCCTTCCCCCACAGTTTGCGCAGGCTCGGCACGGAGACGAAGCCCTCGGCGATCCCGGAGGCGAGGCTGACCCGGGCGAGCGAGCCGGCGTCCTGGTAGCACAGGAACCGCGGGTACCACTCCGGTCCGTACTTGACGTTGGAGCGGTACAGGGCCTCCAGCTGCCACCAGCGGGAGAAGAACAGCAGCAGCCGGCGCCACAGCTTCAGGACCGGGCCCGCGCCGATGCGGCCTCCCTCCTCGAACGCGGAGCGGAAGACGGCGAAGTTGAGGGAGATGCGGCGCACGCCGAGGCCGGGGGCAGCGGCGCACAGCTCGGCGACCATGAACTCCATGACCCCGTTGGGGGCGGTGCGGTCGCGGCGCATCAGGTCCAGGGAGATGCCGTCCCTGCCCCAGGGGACGAAGGACAGCAGGGCGATCAGCTCGCCGTCCTTGTCGAAGGCCTCGACGAGCAGGCAGTCCCCGTCGGCGGGGTCGCCGAGCCGGTCCAGGGCCATGGAGAACCCGCGCTCGGTCTCGGTGTCGCGCCAGGTGTCGGCGCGGTCGATGATCCGCTGCATCTCCTCCTCGGTCAGGGCGGAGTGGCGGCGGATGAGGGTGGTGGCGCCGGCCCGTTTGACGCGGTTGACGGCCTGGCGGGTGACGCGCATGTCGCGGCCGTCGAGGTCGAAGTGGGCGACGTGGAGGATGGCCTCGTCGCCGAGTTGGAGGGCGCTGAGCCCGGAACGGGCGTAGGCGGTGGCGCCGTCCTCGGAGGCGCCCATCACGGCGGGCTGCCAGCCGTGGCGGCGGGCGACGCCGAGCCAGGCGTCGATGGCGGGGGTCCAGGCACCCGGGTCGCCCACCGGGTCGCCGCTGGCGAGGCAGACACCGGCCTCGACGCGGTAGGTGACGCAGGCCTTGCCGTTGGGGGCGAAGACGACGGCCTTGTCGCGGCGGGTGGCGAAGTAGCCGAGGGAGTCGCTGCGGCCGTACACACGGAGCAGGGCGCGGATGCGGGGCTCCTCGTCGCCGTGCAGGGCGGCGGTCAGCCGCTGGGAGCGGAAGAGGGTGGCGGCGGCGTTCAGCAGGGCGAGGGCGCCGAAGAGGCCGAGGAGGAATTTCAGGGGGTGCGGCGGGCGGCCGTCGAACTGGCGGTCGGAGAACAGGCCGCCGAAGACCTGTGTGGCGGCCCAGTCCAGCCACTGGTCGCGGGGCAGGGTGCCGGGGAACAGCGCGACGAGCCCCCAGCCGAGCAGCACGGCGGCGAGCAGGCCGAGGCCCAGGACGAGCAGGGCCCGCCAGAAGGCGCCGGGGCGGGAGGCGGCGTAGAACTCCTTGCGCGCGGCGACCAGGACGACCAGGGCGGCGACGGCGATGGCCATGGAGGGGCCGCCGACCCAGTAGTCCCCGTCGGCCATGATCATCAGGTCGACCAGGATCAGCAGGGCCAGGTAGGTGACGACGATCCACCAGGCGACCTTCTTGCGGGTGCCGAGGGCGGCCGCGAGCAGGAAGAGGAAGACGGCGTAGGCGAGGTTCGCACTGACGGGCACCACGAACTCGTCGAGGAAGCGCACGACGTGCCGCAGGAGGTGGCGCAGCGTCGGGGAGAGCGCGAGGAGGGCGCAGAACACTCCGAGCGTGCCGAAGAACGCGGCGGATCCGTCCGGCACCCGGTTCAGGAAGCGGTTCCGGGTGCCGCGGGTACCGCCGCCGGGGCCGCCGGTGCCGCGGGTCTCCTCCAGGGTGGCGCTCATGGTTCGCACTGTAGGGAGGGCGGCGGGGCTCCGCGCGGCGAGGCGTACGGCCCCGTGTCAGGGCCGGCCGGCCATCGTGAGGCCGTCCTTGGCCGCTCCGCGGCTGAGGACGGCCCCGGTTATGGCCTCCTGGGCGCGGCGGTGGTCGCCGTCGTCCGGGTCCGCGGCGAGGGCGGCCGGGAGGTTGACGACCTGGCCGGCGGACAGGTCCATCATCTGCGGTACGAACTCGGCCTTGGTGACCTGCCAGCGCCCGCCGGGGGCCGCGGGCGGGGCGAAGGTGAAGCGGCCGATGGAGCCGTAGTCGCCGCGCACGTCCCGTGCGCCCGAGTGGTTGAACATCTCGCCGGCGACCTGGTCGCCCATGCCGTAGATGATCCAGGTCCCGTTGACCTTCTCGTAGGCCTGCGGTATGTGGGCGTGGGTCCCGAGTATCAGGTCTATGTCGGGGCGCCCGGCGGTCTGCGAGGCGGTCAGGTCCTTGCCGAGGGAGAGCTGCTTCTCGTCCGGCTCGGTCTGCCATTCGGTGCCCCAGTGCAGGCTGACCAGGACCACGTCCGCGCCCGCCTTCCGGGCGGCCCGCGCATCCGCGATGATCCTGTCCTTCTCCATGAGGTTGACGGCCCAGGGCCGGCCCTGGGGCATCGGGTAGCCGTTGGTGCCGTACGTGTAGGCGAGGTGGGCGACCTTCGCGGTCCCGGCCGTGTACAGGGTCGGGGTGGCCGCCTCGGCTGCCGTACGGGCCGATCCGGCGTGCTTGAGGCCGACGCGGTCGAAGGTGTCGAGGGTGCGTCCCAGCCCCTCGGCCCCGGCGTCGAGGGTGTGGTTGGAGGCCGTGGAGCAGCCGTCGTAGCCGGCGTCGCGGAGCCCTTCGGCGACCTGGGGCGGGGACTGGAAGGCGGGGTAGCCGGTGAACGGTCCGCCGTCGGGGCCGTAGACGGTCTCCATATGGCACAGGGCCAGGTCGGCGGCGGAGACGACCGGCTTGACCTTGGCGAACATCGGCTTGAAGTCGTAGCCGTTGCCGCCGGCGTTGTCGTGCGCCCGCTTGATGATCGAGTCGTGCGGCAGCACGTCGCCGCTGGCGACCAGGGTGAATCCGCGGGCGGCGGTGGACCGGCCGGTGCTCGGCGGTGGGGCCTGGGGATTGCCGAGGCGGGCCGAGGCGGGTTCCTTGTCGGCCGTGCAGGCGGCGGCCACGGCCGAGAGCAGGGTGGCCGAGAGCAGGGCGAGGGCCCGTCGGGCGTGCTGGGTCATCAGAGGGACTCCATTCGTAGGACTGCCTGATCATCTTTTAACCCATCAGGGGGTTGTTTGCGTGTCGGACAACGGATCCGCCGGCCGTCACCCGCCTGGCCCCCGGGGCCCGCCGCCGCCCCGCCCCTTCCGCCGCCCCCACGCCGCCGCCCGGCTGCCCGTTCGGCGCGCCGTTCGACCGTTCGTCGCCGGGCGCGGCCGCCCACCGGACCACCCGGGTGCTTGGGCGCAACGCCCTGGCCGGACCGTTCCCGCCGGCGCCCGGCGCAGGTCAGGGTGGGGCCATCAGCCCCCGAACGGACCCCGGAAGGAGCCACTCGTGCCCCTCTCCCCCGCCCTCGCGCGCACCGACCCCGAGGCGCTGGCCGAACTCCAGCGCGACCACGGACGGGCTCTGTTCGGTTTCCTGCTCGGCCTCACCGGCGGCGACTCCCAGCGCGCCGAGGACCTCGTCCAGGAGACCCTCGTACGGGCCTGGCAGCACCCGGAGGTCCTCTCCAGCGGCCACGAGTCCATGCGGCCCTGGCTGTTCACCGTCGCGCGAAGGCTCGCGATCGACGCGCGGCGGGCGCGCCTGTCCCGACCGCAGGAGGTCGACGCGGAGGGGCTGGAGCAGGCGGCGGCGCCCGAGGACGCGGTCGCCGGCTCCGTCACGGCGATCGACGTCCGCCGGGCCGTGGGCTCCCTGGGCCCGGAGCACCGGGAGGTGCTGATGCAGGTCTACTTCCGCGACCGCTCGGTGGCCGAGGCGGCGGCGGAGCTCGGCATCCCCGCCGGTACCGTCAAGTCCCGTACCCACTACGCCCTGCGCGCCCTGCGCAAGGGACTCCAGGGATACGGATACGGCCTCGGCGCCTGATCATCCCGGAAATCCACTCACGGAACGATCCCAATGCACGCGGATCGGACAGAAACCGCACGGAAATCGGCCTCAGACCGTTCAAGTTGAGTAAACATCCCCCGTTGTGCGAGGCGGTCGGTGAAGGCTCGACGCTGACGACGGCAAGCTCGACACGCGGGAGAAGGTGGAACGGTGCAGCCCGAGGGTACGAACGGCACCAGTGACGGCGGGCTCGCGGTGCCCATGGCATGGCTCTACGCGGAGTACATCGCCGACGAACTGCTGCGCACGGGCCAGCTGATCCCGGCCAGTACCCTGGAGTTCCGCGCCGGGCGCGACACGCTCGCCCTGACCATCTACCTCTCGGACGCCGCAGGCGAACTCTCCGGCATCCGGGTCGTCTCGCAGCTCGACGAGTGGCTGTCGCTGACCGCGTACGGGCACCCTTGGCGCGACTGGGTGCACACCCGGTTCCTCGCCCTGGGCGAGGAGGCCCGCGAGAGCGGCCGCGGCGAGGACCCTGACCTGGAACTGGCCCGCGCCGCCTGGGGCTGGCTGGACCGCACCGAGCTGTTCGCCACCAACCTCGACCCGGGCCGCCACGACCACACCGACCTCCCGCAGGGCCTCGACGAGAACGCCCGTGTGTGGACGCCCGCCTGGCAACTCGGCCTGCCGCTCGGCCACTTGGCCATGCACCTGTTCTGAGCCGCCGCCGGGGCAATCTCCACCCCGCCGACGCTTGGAGCCGCGGCCTTGCCATCCCGGCTCCCGCCGACGCCTGGGACGGGGGTCCGCCAAGTTCGGCCTCGCCGGCGTTTGAGGCGCGGGGTTCGGGGCGGCGCCCCGGGGAACCCGGCTCCGCCGGGCAGGGGGGGGCGGCCCCGCCCCCGCCCCCCCCCCCCCCCCCCCCCGGGGGGGGGGCGGGCGCCGGGGGCGGCGGGGGGCGGCGGGGGGGGGGGGGGGGCTCCGGGG
>NZ_JBEYXK010000067.1:0-39576 GCF_040645035.1 Streptomyces sp. NPDC046876
TCCATATATAGTCACAAACACCCCCCTTCCTGTGCGTTAGAAGCTCTCCCCCTGCCCCGCCGCCCCGGCCCGCCCCACCCCCGGGCCCGCCCCCCGCCCCCCCCCCCCCAGCACCACCCCTCGCCGTTCCGCCGCGCCTGCGCCCGCTCCCGCTGCCGCTCCCCCTCACCCGCGCCGACTGGAGAACCGCCCATGCGCTCCCGCCTCCGCACCCGCACGCCTGCGTACGGCCCGCTCCTCGCCCTGCTCCTCCTCGTGGCGGCGCTGCTCGCGCCGGCCGCCCCGGCCGCGGCCGCGGACAACGGCACCTGGGCGGTGTTCCCCACGCCCGCCGCGGGCGCCGCGATGACGGACCGGGCGTACTTCTTCCACCAGGGCGCGGCCGGGACCACCGTCACCGACAGCGTGACGATCCTGAATTCCTCCGACCGGGAGCTGACGTTCCAGGTTTTCGCCACCGACGCCGTGAACACCCCGGCGGGCGGCGCGTTCGCCCTGCTCCCGGTGGAGCGCAAGCCCGTCGGGGTGGGGGCGTGGACCGCGCTGGGGCCGCAGGCCGCGTCCACGGTGACGGTGCCGCCCAAGGGCCGTACGGACATCCCCTTCACCGTGAAGGTGCCCGCGGACGCCACTCCCGGCGACCACGTCGGCGGGATCGTCGCCCTCAACACCGCTGTGGAGGGCATCCGACAGGAGGGCAAGGTCCAGGTCGGGGTGAAGCGGCAGGTCGGCGCCCGGCTGTACGTGCGGGTGCCGGGGCCGCTCGCGCCGGGACTCAGCGTGGAGGACGTGGAGGTCAGCCGGTCGGCGCCGATGCTGCCGTGGATCGGAACGGCCCGCGCCACGGTGTCGTACGCGCTGGTCAACCGCGGCAACGTGGTGCTCGAGCCGAAGGTGGCGGTGCGGGCCGAGGGGTTGTTCGGCCGTACGGTGCTGGACCGGCCGGCCCGCGAGCAGAAGGTGGTGCTGCTGCCGGGCCAGCGGATCGAGCTGGCCGAGCCGTGGCCGGACGCCCCGCAGCTGGATCGCGTCACCGTGCGGGTCTCGGCGACCGCAACGGCCTACCCCGACCTGGCGACCCGGTCCGAGACGACCTTCCTCGCAGTCCCCTGGGCGGCCCTCGCCGCCCTCCTGCTCCTCACGGCAGCCGCCCTCGCCGCCCTGGCCGTGCGCCGCCGCCGGCGCACGGCCACCACCTCGGACCCGGGCACCGACCACGACGAGGCCACTGCGGACCTGGCCCCGACCCGCTGACCCGGCCGCGCACCCCGCTCCGGCAGGGCCCGGACACGGCGAACCCCCGGCCGGTGAGGGTGGGCCGGGGGTCGCTGGTTCTCAGGGGGTGCCGCGGGGGGGTCAGTGGTTGCGGGGGAAGCCCAGGTCCACGCCCGCGTGGTCCTCCGACGGGTCCGGCCAGCGGGTCGTGACGACCTTGCCCCGGGTGTAGAAGTGGATGCCGTCGTTGCCGTAGATGTGGTGGTCGCCGAAGAGCGAGTCCTTCCAGCCGCCGAAGGAGTGGTAGCCCACCGGCACCGGGATCGGCACGTTCACGCCGACCATGCCCGCCTCGATCTCCAGCTGGAAGCGGCGGGCGGCGCCGCCGTCGCGGGTGAAGATCGCCGTGCCGTTGCCGAACGGCGAGGCGTTGATGAGGGCGACGCCCTCCTCGTAGGTCTCGGCGCGCAGCACGCACAGGACCGGGCCGAAGATCTCGTCGCGGTAGGCGTCGGAGTCGGTCTTGACGTGGTCGAGCAGGGACAGGCCGATCCAGTGGCCGTTCTCGTGGCCGTCGACCGTGTAGCCGGTGCCGTCCAGGACGACCTCCGCGCCCTGGTCGGCGGCGCCCTTGACGTACGAGGCGACCTTGTCGCGGTGGGCGGCGGTGATCAGCGGGCCCATCTCGGACGTCGGGTCGTTGCCGGGGCCGATCTTGATCTTCTCGGCGCGCTCGCGGATCTTCTCGACGAGGGCGTCGCCGATCGCGCCGACCGCGACGACGGCGGAGATCGCCATGCAGCGCTCGCCGGCCGAGCCGTAGGCCGCCGAGACGGCCGCGTCGGCGGCGGCGTCCAGGTCGGCGTCCGGCAGCACCAGCATGTGGTTCTTGGCGCCGCCCAGCGCCTGGACGCGCTTGCCGTTCGCGGAGGCGGTGGTGTGGATGTGGCGGGCGATCGGGGTGGAGCCGACGAAGGACACGGCCGCGACGTCCGGGTGGGAGAGCAGGGCGTCGACGGCGACCTTGTCGCCGTGCACCACGTTCAGCACGCCGGCCGGCAGCCCGGCCTCGGTGGCCAGCTCGGCCAGCTTGTTGGCGGCGGAGGGGTCCTTCTCGCTCGGCTTGAGGACGAAGGTGTTGCCGCAGGCGATGGCCAGCGGGAACATCCACATCGGGACCATCGCCGGGAAGTTGAACGGGGTGATGCCCGCGACCACGCCCAGCGGCTGGCGGATGGCGGCCACGTCCACGCGGTTCGACACCGACGTCGACAGCTCGCCCTTGAGCTGGGTGGTGATCCCGCAGGCCAGCTCGACGATCTCCAGGCCGCGCGCGACCTCGCCCAGCGCGTCCGAGTGCACCTTGCCGTGCTCGGCGGTGATCAGCTCGGCGATGGCGTCGCGGTTCGCGTCCAGCAGCGCACGGTAGGCGAAGAGCACCTTGGTGCGGGCCGCCAGCGAGGACTGGCCCCAGGTCAGGTACGCCTCCTTGGCGACCTGCACCGCCGCGTCGACCTCGTCGGCGGAGGCGAGGGCGACCTGCGTGGTGACCTCACCGGTGGCCGGATCGGTGACCGGGCCGTAGTTGCCCGACGCGCCCTCGACGGTCTTGCCACCGATCCAGTGGTTGACGGTCTTCATTGCCTTTGCTCCTTCACAGATGGCGACGTCGCTGAGCGGCTTGCCGGTCGTACTCCTCGCGGGCCCCGACCGCAGCCGTACGGGTCGCGGTCTCGGCCACAGGAACATCCCACCACGCCTGTGCCGGGGGTGGGCCCGACACAGTGTCGGGTGTTCGGGTCTGTGCGTAGACACATGTGGGACGGTCCGCCTCCCGCGCCTCCGCCAGGGCTTTGCGCAGGTCACCGACGGTGCGGGTGCGGATCACGGCCATCCCGAGGGAGGCCGCGTTGGCCGCCAGGTCCACGGGCAGGGGCGGTCCGGTGTACGAGCCGTCGCCCGCCCGGAAGCGGTACGCGGTCCCGAAGCCCTCCCCGCCCACGGCCCCCGACAGGCCGCCGATGGAGGCGTAGCCGTGGTTGTCCACGATCACCACCTTGATCGGGACGCCCTCCTGCACGGCGGTGACGATCTCGGTGGGGTTCATCAGGTACGTCCCGTCGCCGACCAGCGCCCACACGGGCCGGTCCGGGGCGGCGAGGGCGGTGCCGAGGGCGGCGGGGATCTCGTAGCCCATGCAGGAGTACCCGTACTCCACGTGGTACTGGTCGGCCGAGCGGGAGCGCCACAGCTTGTGCAGGTCGCCGGGGAGCGAGCCGGCCGCGTTGATCAGGATGTCGCCGGCGTCGACCAGGCCGTCCAGCAGGCCGAGCAGCTGCGCCTGGGTGGGCGGCTCGTCCTCCTCCTCGCGGGCGACGGCGTAGGCGCGGTCGACCCGCTCCTCCCAGCCGGCCTTGGCCCGCCGGTACGCCGCCTCGTACGCGGGATCGACCCGGTGCCCGGCGAGGGCGGTGCGGAGCTCCTCCAGCGTCTCGCGGGCATCGGCGACCAGCGGGCGGGCGGCCAGTTTGTGGGCGTCGTACGGGTCGAGGTTGAGGCCGATGAACCGGACCGCCGGGTTCTGGAACAGGGTCGCGGAGGCGGTGGTGAAGTCCGTCAGCCGGGTCCCGGCGGCGACCACCAGGTCGGCGCCGCGGGCCAGCCCGTCGGCGGTGGCGGTGCCGGTGTGCCCGATGCCGCCGACGTCGGCGGGGTGGTCGTACGGGAGGGAGCCTTTGCCCGCCTGGGTGGAGGCGACGGGGATGCCGGTGGACTCGGCGAACGCCGCCAGGGCGGCCTGGGCCCCGCTGTGCCGGATGCCGCCGCCGGCGATGACGAGGGGGCGGGTCGCCGCGCGTACCGCCTCGGCGGCGTGGGCGAGCTCGTCCCGGTCCGGGCGGGGCCGGCGGATGCCCCAGACGCGCTCGGCGAAGAACTCCTCCGGCCAGTCGTACGCCTCCGCCTGTACGTCCTGCGGCAGGGCCAGGGTCACCGCCCCCGTCTGCACCGGGTCGGCGAGCACCCGCATGGCCTGGAGGGCCGCCGGGATCAGGGCCTCGGGGCGGGTGATCCGGTCGAAGTGGCGGGAGACCGGCCGGAGCGTGTCGTTGACGGAGACGTCGCCCGCGTACGGCACCTCCAGCTGCTGCAGGACGGGGTCGGCGGGCCGGGTGGCGAAGGCGTCGCCGGGCAGCAGGAGGACGGGGATCCGGTTGATGGTGGCGAGGGCCGCGCCGGTGACCAGGTTGGTGGCGCCGGGGCCGATGGAGGTGGTGACGGCGTGCGCGGAGAGCCGGCCGCTCTGGCGGGCGAAGCCGACGGCGGCGTGCACCATCGCCTGCTCGTTGCGGCCCTGGAGGAACGGCATGTCGGCCCGGCCGGTCTCCAGGAGGGCCTGGCCGATGCCGGCGACGTTGCCGTGGCCGAAGATCCCCCAGGTCGCGGCGATCAGGCGGTGGCGGCGGCCGTCGCGCTCGGTGTACTGGCGGGCCAGGAAGCGGATGAGGGCCTGGGCGACCGTGAGCCGCGTCGTGTGCCTCATCGGGGGCCGTCCTTCGGGTCGTGGTGCTGGTGTTGGTGCTGGTGGTGTGCCTGGTCGTAGAACGGGAGTCTGGGGTCCACCGGCTGGGTGGGCCAGGTGGTGCGGATCCAGTGGTGGTCGGGGTGGTCGCGGATCAGCCACTCGCGGTTCGGGTCGGGGCCGGCCATCACGTTCAGGTAGTACATGTCGTGTCCCGGGGCGGCGATGGACGGGCCGTGCCAGCCGTCCGGGATGAGCACCGCGTCCCCGGTCCTCACCTCGGTGAGGATGTCGGTCTTCCCGGCCGGGGACGGGCTGACACGCTGGTAGCCGAGGCCGGGCGTGTCCCCGTGCGGGGCGATCTCGAAGTAGTAGACCTCCTCCAGGCGGGACTCCCGGCCCGGGTGGTGCTCGTCGTGCTTGTGGGGCGGGTACGAGGACCAGTTGCCGCCGGGGGTCAGCACCTCCACCGCGATCAGGCGGTCGCAGGGGAAGGCGTCCGCGGCCGCGAAGTTGTTGACCTGGCGGGAGCAGGGGCCGGCGCCGCGGAGTTCCACCGGGATCTCGTTCGCCGGTCCGTAGCGGGGCGGGAGGGTGCGGGTGCATGCCGCGCCGGCCAGGGCGAAGCGGCCGCCCTGCGGGGCGGTGATGCGGGTTCGGCTGGCGCGGGGGAGGTAGGCGAAGTCGCTGAGCGCGGCGAAGACGGAGGTCCGGCCGTGCAGTTCGAAGGTGACCGGGCCGACCGTGGTCGGCTGCCCTGCGGGGCTCTCCCCCACCCCGCCCTTCCCCGAAACCGGGGCTTGCGGCCCCGGCCGCCGCTGGTGGTCGGGCGCTGCGCGCCCGCCCGCTTCGGGGGCTCCGCCCCCGGCCCCCCGGTCCTCAAACGCCGGACGGGCTGGACTTTCAGCCTCGCCGGCGTTTGAGGCGCGGGGGTTTGGGGGCGGAGCCCCCAACGCGGAATCCGGGGTGCATTCCACCACCGCAGGGCCCTGGAGCGGGAGGACGATCCACTCGCAGACGCCCGCCTCGTGGGTGTACGACTCCCCCGCCGCCAGGGTCAGGACGTGCAGGCGGGCGTGCGGAAGGACGTGCGGCGTCATCAGCGGCATGTCAGGGTCTCCTCGATCTCCGCGGCGAACGGCATCGCCGAGCTGCATGCCAGGCGGGAGGCGACGATGGCTCCGGCGGCGTTCGCGTAGCGGAGGATCCGCGGGAGGTCCCAGCCCGCCAGGAGGCCGTGGCACAGGGCGCCGCCGAACGCATCGCCGGCGCCCAGGCCGTTGACGACCTCCACCGGGACCGGGGCGGCCTCCGCCGACGTGCCGTCGCGCCGCACGGCCAGGACGCCGTCGGGGCCCCGCTTGACCACGGCCAGTTCGACCCCGGCCGCGAGGAGGGCCCGCGCCGCCGCACGGGGGTCGGACTCCCCCGTTGCGACCTCGCACTCCTGCGCGTTGCCGACGGCCACCGTGGCCAGGGACAGGGCTGCCGCGTAGTGCTTCGCCGGGTCCTCGCGCCACAGCATCGGGCGCCAGTCCAGGTCGAAGACGGTGGTTCCGGCCTTCGCGCGGGCCTCCAGCGCGGCCAGGGTCGCGGTCCGGCTCGGCTCCTCGCTCAGGCCGGTGCCCGTCATCCACAGGATGCGGGCCCCACGGACCGCGTCCAGGTCCAGTTCGTCGGCGCGGATCTCCAGGTCGGGGGCCTTCGGCAGGCGGTAGAAGTACAGGGGGAAGTCGTCCGGGGGGAAGATCTCGCAGAAGGTGAGGGGGGTGGGATGGTCGGGATCCTCGCCCAGCCAGCGGGTGTCCACCCCGAACTCCCCCAGCTGCGCGCGCAGGTACGCGCCGAAGGGGTCGGCGCCGGTCTTGCTGATCAGGGCCGTGCGGCGGCCGAGGCGGGCCGCCGCGACGGCCACGTTCGCCGGCGAGCCGCCGAGGAACTTCCCGAAGGTGTCCGCCTCGGCCAGCCGTACGCCGGTTCTCAGCGGGTAGAGATCCACCCCGATGCGTCCCATGGTGATCAGGTCGAACACAGGCAAGTCCTCCCACTCGTCCCGCTCGTCACACTCGTCCCGCTCGTCTCGCACCCTAAGGTGGCGTCATGAGGTCCTCCCCGCCCGAGCTGACCCGTATCCGCATCGGTTCGGCCCCGGACTCCTGGGGTGTCTGGTTCCCGGACGATCCGCTGCAGACCCCCTGGGAGCGTTTCCTCGACGAGGTCGCCGACTGCGGGTACGAGTGGATCGAGCTCGGCCCGTACGGCTACCTGCCCACCGATCCGGTCCGGCTGGCCGAGGAGACCGCCAAGCGGGGCCTGCGGGTCAGTGCCGGCACCGTGTTCACCGGACTCCATCACGGGCCCGCGGTCTGGGCGGGCACCTGGGAGCACGTGTCGCGGATCGCGGAGCTGGCCCGGGACACGGGCGCGGCCCACCTGGTGGTCATCCCCTCCTTCTGGCGGGACGACAAGACCGGCGCGGTGCTGGAGGACCGGACCCTGAGCCCCGCGCAATGGCGTGAACTGACCGCCCAGACCGAGCGGCTGGGCCGCGAGGTGCGGGAGCGGTACGGGCTGCGGATCGTCGTCCACCCGCACGCCGACACGCACCTCGACACCCCGCAGAACGTGGCCCGCTTCCTGGACGCCACCGACCCCGACCTGGTCTCCCTCTGCCTCGACACCGGGCACTACGCCTACTGCGGCGGCGACAGCGTCGAGGCCATCGAGACCTTCGGGGAGCGGATCGGCTACCTGCACCTGAAGCAGGTCGACCCGCGGATCCTCGCCGAAGTCGTCGCCGAACAGGTGCCGTTCGGGCCGGCCGTGGCCCGGGGGGTGATGTGCGAGCCGCCGGCGGGGGTGCCCGCGCTGGAGCCGGTGCTCGCGGCCGCGCAGCGGCTCGGGGTGGACCTCTTCGCGATCGTGGAGCAGGACATGTACCCGTGTCCGCCCGACCGGCCGCTGCCCATCGCCCGCCGCACCCGCGCCTATCTGCGGTCCTGCGGCGCCCGCTGACCCCCAGGAGGAGTACGACGTGAGCACGCTCGGGATCGCCGTCATCGGCGCGGGGAAGATGGGCGCCGACCACGCCCGCCGGATCGGGCGGACGGTCGGCGGGGCGCGGGTGGTGGCCGTGGCCGACCCGGACGGGGACAGGGCCAAGGAGGTCGCGGCGGGCCTGGAGGGGGCGGTGGCCCACACGGATGCGGCGGCCGCGCTGGCCGCGCCCGGGGTCGAAGCCGTACTGATCGCCTCGCCCGGCCCGGCGCACGAGGAGGCGATCGGGCAGGCCCTGGAGCGGGGGCTGCCGGTGCTGTGCGAGAAGCCGCTGACCCCGGACACCGCGGGGGCGCTGCGGGTGCTGGAGGCGGAGCAGCGGCTGGGCCGGCGCCTGGTGCAGGTGGGGTTCATGCGGCGCCACGATGCGGAGTACGAGGAGCTGAAGGGGCTGCTGGATGCGGGCGGCATCGGCCGGCCGCTGTTCCTGCACTGCCGGCACCGCAACGCCGCCTCGCCGTCCTTCTTCACCAGCGACATGCTGATCGGCGATTCGGTGGTGCACGAGGTCGACGCGGCCCGCTGGCTGCTGGGGCAGGAGGTCACGGCGGTGTCGGTGTTCTCCCCCACCCCGAGCGCGGCGGCCCCGGAGGGG
The DNA here is from genome assembly GCF_040645035.1 of Streptomyces sp. NPDC046876. Taxonomy (NCBI): domain Bacteria; kingdom Bacillati; phylum Actinomycetota; class Actinomycetes; order Kitasatosporales; family Streptomycetaceae; genus Streptomyces; species Streptomyces sp. NPDC046876. The sequence goes on from NZ_JBEYXK010000067.1 coordinate 8,388, forward strand.
CTGCGCGATCCCCGGTTCGTCCTGCTGGAGACCTCCGGCGGGGCACTCGTCGACGTGGAGATCTTCGTCAACTGCGGCTTCGGCTACGAGGTGCGGTGCGAGGCCGTCGGCGAGGGCGGGAGTGCCGAGATCGGGGGCGGCGCGGCGATGGCCGTGCGCAGCGCGGGGCGGCGGTACGAGGCGATCGCGCAGGACTTCACCGTCCGGTTCGCCGATGCGTACGACCGCCAGCTGCGCCGGTGGGTGGCCGCGGCCGCGCAGGGCGGGGTGGCGGGGCCCGACGCCTGGGACGGCTATGCGGCGGCGGCCGTCTGCGAGGCGGGGCTGAAGGCGGCGCACACCGGGGTGCGGACCGCCGTGGAGCTGGTGGAGCGGCCGGCCCTGTACCGCTAGTGCTGCGACCGGAAAGGTTCACCGGGTCGCGACGCTCCCCCAGCTACCGCTGGGAGGTGCCCCCAGGCACGGCACCTCGCCGCGTTGTCGGACCTCGCAGGTACGTCCAGTACGAGCCGAGGCCCTCCGCCTTGCGATGCACCGCACCGGACGCCGCGACCCGGCAAACCTTTCCGGCCACAGCACTAGCCGCTCCCGGCCGCTTGGAGCCCGGCCGCGGGATTCCGAACCCCGCCGACACCTGAGACCCCTGCGACCCCTGTGCCGTTCGCGTCACAGGGGTCGCTTTCGTGTCACGCATGTCGCCGTGACGCGGGTTGCGGGTCACAGGCATGCGACAACCCCCTCCGACGCCGTCACACTCCGTCGTTCTCCGGGCACACCCCGACTGATCGTTTGAGGTCCACGCGCCGGCTCCCCGACGGCCTCCCGGCCGGCCCGCCACGTGGACGAGGAGGTGTCATCGATGAGCGACGGACAGCTGTGGTCGTACAAGGAGATCGCCGCCCACATCGGCATCCAGCCCGACTCGGTGCGCTCGTACCGCAAGCACGGGCTGCTGCCGCCCCCCGACCACGTGGAGGGCGGCAAGCCGTACTGGTACGCCGACACGATCCGCACCTGGGTGGCCAACCGGCCCGGCAACCGGGGCCGGCACCTCGACTGAGCGGGCCCGTCGATCGCGCCGCCGCGCGAGAAACCGAAAAGGGGGCGAAGACACTCGCTTTCATACCCCCAGGGGGTATAGTCTTCCGAGTGTCGGGAGGACGGTGGAGTGACAGCCTCCTTCCGGCAGCACCCGGACGGACCCCTGAAGAGGAGAACGACATGACCGCCGAGACGGACACCCAGACCACCACCGTCTACCGCGTGACCGGCATGACCTGCGGCCACTGCGAGGGTGCGGTGACCACCGAGCTGTCCGCCCTGCCGGGCGTCACCTCGGTCAAGGCCGTCGCCGCGACCGGCGAGGTCACCGTGGTCTCCGCCGCCCCGCTCGCCGAGGACGACGTCCGCGCCGCCGTGGACGAGGCGGGCTACGAGTTCGCCGGCCTCGCCGCCTGAGCCCCCTCTCCTCACGCAGCACCCGAACCGGGCCGTACCCCCAGCTCATACTGGTCCCGTACGGCCCGGATCCCCCTTGGAGCCGGATCATGAGCATGAGCACGAGCAGCAGCACGGCGCACGACGGACCCATAGCGGCGCCGGCCCCGGCAGCGGCGGCCCCCACGGCGGCGGCCCCCGCCGGCGCCGCCGAGGTAGAGCTGGCGATCGGCGGGATGACCTGCGCCTCCTGCGCGGCCCGCATCGAGAAGAAGCTGAACCGGATGGACGGGGTCAGCGCCACGGTGAACTACGCCACCGAGAAGGCGCGGGTCACCTACGGCGCCGGCGTCGAGGTAGCCGACCTGATCGCCACCGTGGTGAAGACCGGCTACACCGCCGAGGAGCCCCCGCCGCCGCAGCCGGAACCGGAGCTTTCGCCGCCGTCGGGTGCGGGCGGGGTGCAGGAGCCCGTACGCGACCCCGAGACGGCCGCGCTGCGACAGCGGCTGCTGGTCTCCGCCGTGCTCGCCCTGCCCGTCGTCCTGCTCTCGATGGTCCCGGCCCTGCAGTTCGACAACTGGCAGTGGCTCTCGCTCACCCTGGCCGCCCCCGTGGTGGTCTGGGGCGCCCTGCCCTTCCACCGGGCCGCCTGGACCAACGCCCGGCACGGCGCGGCCACCATGGACACCCTGGTCTCGGTCGGCACGCTCGCCGCCTTCGCCTGGTCCCTGTGGGCCCTGTTCTTCGGCCACGCCGGCATGCCCGGCATGCGGCACGGCTTCGGCCTCACCATCTCCCGCACCGACGGCTCCTCCGCCATCTACCTGGAGGTCGCCGCCGGCGTCGTCAGCTTCATCCTGCTCGGCCGCTACCTCGAGGCCCGCTCCAAGCGGAAGGCGGGCGCCGCGCTGAAGGCGCTGCTGGAGCTCGGCGCCAAGGACGTGGCCGTCCTGCGCGAGGGCCGCGAGGTGCGCATCCCGGTGTCCGCCCTCGTGGTCGGAGACCGCTTCGTCGTCCGGCCCGGCGAGAAGATCGCCACCGACGGCACGGTCGTCGAGGGCAGCTCCGCCGTGGACGCCTCCATGCTGACCGGCGAGTCGGTCCCGGTCGAGGTCGCCGTCGGCGACGCGGTCACCGGGGCCACCGTCAACGCTTCCGGCCGCCTCGTCGTCGAGGCCACCCGGATCGGCGCCGACACCCAGCTGGCCCGGATGGCCCGGCTCGTCGAGGAGGCGCAGAACGGCAAGGCCGAGGTGCAGCGGCTCGCCGACCGGATCTCCGGCGTCTTCGTCCCGGTGGTCCTGGCCCTGGCGTTCGGCACCTGGGTCACCTGGCTGCTGATCACCGACGACCCCACCGCCGCCTTCACCGCCGCCGTGGCCGTACTGATCATCGCCTGCCCCTGCGCCCTGGGCCTGGCCACGCCGACCGCGCTCATGGTCGGCACCGGGCGGGGCGCCCAGCTCGGCATCCTGATCAAGGGCCCGGAGGTCCTGGAGTCCACCCGCCGCGTCGACACCGTCGTCCTCGACAAGACCGGCACGGTCACCACCGGCCGGATGGCGCTGGACGGCGTGCACACCGCCCCCGGCACCGACGAGGCGGAGCTGCTGCGCCTCGCGGGCTCCCTGGAGCACGCCTCGGAGCACCCCATCGCCCGGGCGATCGCCGCCGGGGCCGTGGAGCGGGCCGGCTCCCTGCCGGTCCCGGAGTCCTTCCACAACCTCGCCGGGCTCGGCGTGCAGGGCGTCGTCGACGGGCACGCCGTCCTGGTGGGGCGCGAGCAGCTGCTGGCCGACTGGTCGATCGCCCTGCCCGAGGGGCTCGCCGAGGCCAAGGCGGCCGCCGAGGCCGCCGGCAGCACTGCCGTCCTGGTCGCCTGGGACGGGGAGGCCCGCGGCGTCCTGACCGTGGCCGACGCGGTCAAGGAGACCAGCGCCGAGGCCGTGTCCCGGCTGCGGGCGCTCGGCCTGACCCCGGTCCTGCTGACCGGCGACAACCGGGCCGTGGCCGAGACGGTGGCCCGCGAGGTGGGGATCGACGAGGTGATCGCCGAGGTGCTCCCGCAGGACAAGGTGGACGTCGTACGCCGCCTGCAGGCGCAGGGCCGTACGGTCGCCATGGTCGGCGACGGGGTCAACGACGCAGCGGCGCTGGCCCAGGCCGACCTGGGCCTGGCCATGGGAACCGGAACCGACGCGGCCATCGAGGCGGGCGACCTCACCCTCGTACGGGGCGACCTGCGGGTGGCGGCGGACGCGATCCGGCTCTCGCGCCGGACCCTCGCCACGATCAAGGGCAACCTGTTTTGGGCCTTCGGCTACAACGTGGCGGCGCTCCCGCTCGCCGCGGCCGGGCTGCTCAACCCGATGATTGCGGGGGCCGCGATGGCGTTCTCCTCTGTTTTCGTGGTCACCAACAGCCTGCGGTTGCGATCCTTCCGGTAGGGGAGTCCCTCCTCACACTGCGCACACTTCCTTCACAGGAGACGCAGATCACAGCGATCGCAACGTAACCATCGGGCCCTGCAGTGGGTCTAATGGGGCGATGCCGAGAACGTCTTGGGGGACGTTCGCGGGGGTCTTGGGGGACATCCGTGGCATCAGCCGGCCGGGACGCGTGCCCAACGGGGTGCTTTGAGCGGCCCTCCCGACCCGTACGGGTCCCGGCAGACACCCAACCGGAGGGCGCGGCGCGCCCTCCTCGCCGACGCCCCGGCTCGGATCCCGTGGGGGGAATCCGGTGCCGGGGAAAAGGAAAGCGCCCCGTCCGTCGACCCGTGGGGGGATCGACGGCGGGGCGCTTTTCGCGTGCTCGGGGCCGCTACGGTCAGCGGGCCTCGACCGGGACGAAGTCGCGCTCGACGACGCCGGTGTAGATCTGGCGCGGGCGGCCGATGCGGGAACCCGGCTCCTTGATCATCTCGTGCCACTGGGCGATCCAGCCGGGCAGGCGGCCGAGCGCGAAGAGCACGGTGAACATCTCGGTCGGGAAGCCCATGGCGCGGTAGATCAGACCCGTGTAGAAGTCCACGTTCGGGTACAGGTTGCGCTGGATGAAGTAGTCGTCGGAGAGGGCGTGCTCCTCGAGCTTCAGGGCGATGTCGAGCAGCTCGTCGGACTTGCCGAGGGCCGACAGGACGTCGTGCGCCGCCGCCTTGATGATCTTCGCGCGCGGGTCGAAGCTCTTGTAGACGCGGTGGCCGAAGCCCATCAGGCGGACGCCGTCCTCCTTGTTCTTCACCTTGCGGATGAAGGAGTCCACGTCGCCGCCGTTGGCCTGGATGCCTTCCAGCATCTCCAGGACGGACTGGTTGGCGCCGCCGTGCAGCGGGCCCCACAGGGCGGAGATGCCGGCGGAGATCGAGGCGAACATGTTCGCCTGCGAGGAGCCGACCAGGCGGACGGTGGAGGTCGAGCAGTTCTGCTCGTGGTCCGCGTGCAGGATCAGCAGCTTGTCGAGCGCGGAGACCACGACCGGGTCGAGCTCGTACTCCTGGGCCGGCACGGAGAAGGTCATGCGCAGGAAGTTCTCGACGTAGCCGAGGTCGTTGCGCGGGTAGACGACCGGGTGGCCGACCGACTTCTTGTACGCGTAGGCCGCGATCGTCGGGAGCTTGGCCAGCAGGCGGATCGTCGAGAGGTGGCGCTGCTTCTCGTCGAACGGGTTGTGGCTGTCCTGGTAGAACGTGGACAGCGCGCTGACCACGGAGGACAGCATCGCCATCGGGTGCGCGTCGCGCGGGAAGCCGTCGTAGAACCGCTTGACGTCCTCGTGCAGCAGCGTGTGCTGGGTGATCTCGTTGCGGAACGACGCGAGCTGGTCGACGGTCGGCAGCTCACCGTTGATCAGCAGGTAGGCGACCTCGATGAAGGTCGAGCGCTCCGCCAGCTGCTCGATCGGGTAGCCGCGGTAGCGCAGGATGCCCTGCTCACCGTCGAGGTAGGTGATCGCGGACTTGTAGGCGGCGGTGTTGCCGTAGCCGCTGTCCAAGGTGACGAGCCCGGTCTGGGCCCTCAGCTTCGAGATGTCGAAGCCCTGGTCACCGACGGTGCTCTCGACCACCGGGTAGGTGTATTCACCGTCCGCGTACCGGAGTACTACAGAGTTGTCGCTCACGTCATCCCTCACCGACGTAGTGCCTCTTCTTCGAGGTGCCCTGACTTCCTCTACCTTCCCCCATTTGGCGCAGGAGAGTGCACTCGGGGTCGGCGTTAGGCATTTTCGACGGCACTGAGTGCCGTCAACCTGCTTATCCTGCCCCCTCCGCGCCGAAAGCGGAAACCCTAGGTCAGGTTTCCCACCGGTATGCGGCCGGACAGCCTAGGGGCGACCGCCGTGAACCTCCTGCCTGCGGAAACGGTACGCACCGCCTGACCCAGTGCTTTGCGTGACCCGACGAGGACGACCAGTTTCTTGGCCCTGGTCACCGCCGTGTAGAGCAGGTTGCGCTGGAGCATCATCCAAGCCCCGGTGGTGACGGGGATCACGACCGCCGGGTATTCACTCCCCTGGGAGCGGTGGATGGTGACGGCATACGCATGGGCCAGCTCGTCCAGCTCCGCGAATTCGTACCCGACCTCCTCATCCTCCTCCGTGCGCACGGTGAGGCGCTGTTCGTCCAGGTCAAGGGCGGTGACCACGCCGACCGTGCCGTTGAAGACGCCGTTCGCGCCCTTCTCGTAGTTGTTCCGGATCTGGGTGACCTTGTCGCCCACGCGGAAGACGCGGCCGCCGAATCGCTTCTCGGGCAGGTTCGGCCGGGCGGGGGTGATGGCCTGCTGGAGCAGGCCGTTGAGGTTCCCCGCGCCGGCGGGACCGCGGTGCATGGGGGCGAGCACCTGGATGTCGCGGCGCGGGTCGAGGCCGAACCTGGCCGGAATCCGCCGGGCGGCCACGTCGACGGCGAGCCGGCCGGCCTCCTCGGTGTCCTCCTCGGCGAAGAGGAAGAAGTCCGGCAGCCCGTCGGTCAGCGGCGGCAGGCCCGTGTTGATGCGGTGGGCGTTGGTGACCACGCCCGACTGCTGGGCCTGCCGAAAGATCCGGGTGAGGCGGACGGCGGGAACGGGGCTGCCCTCGGTGAGCAGGTCCCGCAGCACCTCCCCGGCGCCGACGGACGGCAGCTGGTCCACGTCCCCGACCAGCAGCAGGTGTGCACCCGGTGCCACCGCCTTGACGAGCTTGTTCGCGAGCAGCAGGTCCAGCATGGAGGCCTCGTCGACCACGACCAGGTCCGCGTCCAGCGGCCGGTCCCGGTCGTAGGCCGCGTCCCCGCCAGGCTTGAGCTCCAGCAGCCGGTGCACGGTGGAGGCCTCGGCCCCGGTGAGCTCGGACAGCCGTTTCGCGGCCCGGCCGGTGGGCGCGGCCAGCACCACCTTGGCCTTCTTCGCCCGCGCCAGCTCCACGATCGAGCGGACGGTGAAGGACTTCCCGCAGCCCGGGCCGCCGGTGAGGACTGCGACCTTCCGGGTGAGGGCGAGGCGGACCGCGTCGCGCTGCTCGGGCGCCAGCTCGGCGCCGGTGCGCCCGGCCAGCCAGCCCAGCGCCCGGTCCCAGTCCACGTCCTGGAAGGACGGCATCCGGTCGTCCTCGGCGTGCAGCAGCCGGCGCAGCTGGCCCACGAGCGACAGCTCGGCCCGGTGGAAGGGCACCAGGTACACGGCGGTGAGCGGCGGCCCGCCCTGCGGATCGGGCACGGACTCCCGTACGACGCCCTCGGGGTCGGCGGCGAGCTCGGCCAGGCACTCGATGACCAGGCCGGTGTCGACCTGGAGCATCTTGACCCCGTCGGCGATCAGCCGCTCCTCGGGCAGGAAGCAGTGGCCCTGGTCGGTGGACTGGGACAGGGCGTACTGCAGGCCCGCCTTGACCCGCTCGGGGCTGTCGTGCGGGATGCCGACGGCCTGGGCGATCCGGTCGGCGGTGAGGAAGCCGATGCCCCAGACGTCGGCGGCGAGCCGGTACGGCTGGTTCTTCACCACCGAGATGGAGGCGTCGGCGTACTTCTTGTAGATGCGGACGGCGATGGAGGTGGAGACGCCGACGCCCTGGAGGAAGACCATGACCTCCTTGATGGCCTTCTGCTCCTCCCAGGCGGCGCCGATCAGCTTCGTCCGCTTGGGGCCGAGGCCGGGCACCTCGATCAGCCGCTTCGGCTCGGCCTCGATCACGTCGAGCGTGTCGGTGCCGAAGTGCTCGACGATCCGGTCGGCGATCCTCGGGCCGATGCCCTTGATCAGGCCGGAGCCGAGGTAGCGCCGGATGCCCTGGATCGTCGCGGGGAGCACGGTGCGGTAGTTCTCCACCGTGAACTGGCGGCCGTACTGCGGGTGGGAGCCCCAGCGGCCCTCCATGCGCAGCGATTCGCCGGGCTGGGCCCCGAGGAGGGATCCCACGACCGTGAGCAGATCGCCGCTGCCACGGCCGGTGTCGACGCGGGCGACCGTGTAGCCGCTCTCCTCGTTGGCGTAGGTGATGCGCTCGAGCACCCCCTCCACCACTGCCTGTTGCACCGCCCCGTTGGTTGCCATGGCACGACGTTACCGCCCGGCTCCGACAGCCCCGCAGGCCTGTGGACAACCGCGTCGGGCAAGGTGTCGGGCAGGCCGTCGGACAACGAGAAGGGGGCCCGGCCTCGCGGCCGGACCCCCTCACGGTTACCCCTCCCGTGCCGGACTTCCCGATCCCCCCAGATCCTCCCCCGGAAGTGCCGACGCACCATACGACCCCCGTACGCGCTCCGGGGTTGCACACCGAATCGGAACTTTACGTTTCCATTACTCGGGCCGTACGGCCGCCGACCGGGGCCGCCCTGCGCGCGGGCGTCAGCGAGGTCAGGGCCACCCCGCCCACCAGCAGCAGCGCGGCGAGCCAGCGCAGCCCGGAGACCTGTTCGCCGAGGACCAGCGCCGCGGAGGACATCCCGAACACCGGTACGAGCAGCGAGAAGGGTGCGACGGACGAGGCCGGGTAGCGCCGCAGCAGGTACCCCCAGGCGCCGAACCCGAAGACGGTGGACACCCAGGCGACGTACCCGATCACGGCCGCCCCGGACCAGTCCAGGCCCCGCAGCGCGGCCAGGTCCCGCTCGGGCCCCTCCAGCAGCAGCGACAGCCCGAACAGCGGCAGCACCGGCACGGTGCACACCCAGACCATGAAGTTCAGCGCGTCGGGCGGGGCCGCCCTGCGGGTCAGCACGTTGGACACGCCCCAGCAGGCGGCGGCCGCCACGACCAGCGTGAAGCCGAGCACCGGCCCGGAGGCACCGCTGTCGGCGGCGGCGACGGCGATCCCGGCGAGCGCCACGCCCATGCCGGCCAGCCGCACCCGGCCCGGCCGCTCGCGCAGCGCCACGGCCGCGAAGACGGCGGTGAAGACGGCCTGGACCTGCAGCACCAGGGAGGACAGCCCGGCCGGCATCCCGGCGGCCATGCCCGTGAACAGCAGCCCGAACTTGGCGATGCCCAGGGCCGCTCCGACCCCGAGGACCCACTTCCAGGCGACCTTGGGCCTGCCGACGAAGAACACGGCGGGCAGCGCGGCGGCGAGGAAGCGCAGGGCGGACAGCAGCAGCGGCGGGAAGTGGCCCAGCCCGATCTGGATGACGACGAAGTTGAACCCCCAGACGGCGGCGACGAGTACGGCGAGAGCGGTGTGAACGGGACGCATGCCTCGAGCATCGGCGCCGAGAACCATGTAGCACCAGCGCGGATTCCTTCCGGGATGGATGAAGCAACCCTTACGCATGGACGCGCTCCCCCGCGTGTCTACGATGGGCCGCATGCTCGACCTCTCCCGGCTGCGCGCCCTGTACGCCGTCTCCGTCCACGGGTCGGTCGCCGCCGCCGCGTCCGCCCTCGGCTACACCCCCTCGGCCGTCTCGCAGCAGATCTCCAAGCTGGAGCGCGAGACCCGCACCACGCTGCTGGAGCGGCGCGGGCGCGGGGTCGCACTGACCGAGGAGGCCTGGCACCTGGCCCGTACGGCACGGGAGTTGCTGGCGATCGTGGAGCGCGCCGAGACCACCCTGGAGGAGCGCCGCGGACAGCCGGGCGGCCTGCTGACCGTGGCCGCCTTCGCCTCGGCGGCGCGCGGGCTGCTGCCGGGCGTGCTGGCCGACCTGGCGCGCCGCCATCCCGCCCTCGACGTACGCCTGACGGAGGTCGACCCGCACCTGTCGGTGGACCTGGTGGCCCGCGGCGTCACCGACCTGGCGGTGGCCCACGACTGGGACATCGCCCCGCTGCCGGCCCCCGAGGGCGTGGAGCACGCGGTGATCGGCGACGACCGCTGCGACCTGGTCGTGCCCGAGGGGCACCCGTTCACCCGGCGCACGGTGATCCGCCGCGCCGACCTCGGGGGCCAGCGCTGGGTGTGCCAGCCGCCCGGCCGGGTCTGCCACGACTGGCTGGTCCGCACGCTGCGCGCGGCCGGGTTCGAGCCCGACCTCGTCCATGTGGCGGAGGAGAACCACACCATCGTCGCGCTGGTCGCGGCCGGGCTCGGGGTGGCCGTCGTACCCCGCCTCGGGACGGGCGGGCTGCCGCCGGGGGCGGTGGCCGTACCGCTTGAACCGGGCCCCGTGCGCCGGCTGTACGCGCTGTGGCGGACCGGGGCGGCCCGCCGGCCGGCGATCACCGAGGCCGTGCGGACCCTCCAGGAGCACTGGGAGGGCGCAGCGGTCCGTCCGGGGGACCCCGCCCGTGTCCTCGGCGCCGGGGGCGCACAGGGGGCGTAGGGTCCGGCGGGTGCCGTACCACGCCTCCCGCCGGTCCCTGCTCACCGCAGCCGCCGTGGCCGCCGTCACGGCCGCCGGGGCGGTCTCCTACGCCCTGGGCGCCTTCTCCGACGACCCTGCCCGCCCCGCCCGCTCCCCCGGCCCCGGCCCGGGCCCGGGCGGCGACAGCCGCCCGGGCAGCCCTCCGCCCGGCGGACGCGGCCCCGGCCCGTCGCCCGACCTGGCGCAGCTGCGCCGCGTGGTGGCCGGGATGAGCCTGACCGAGCAGGTCGGACAGCTCTTCGTGTCCCGCGTGTTCGGGCATTCGGCGACCGAGCCGGACGCGAAGGGCGCCGAGCGCAACCAGAAGCAGTTCGGGGTCCGCACGGCCGCCGAACTGGTCTCCCGCTACCACCTGGGCGGGATCATCCTGTTCTCCTGGGCCGACAACACCCGCGCCCCGCAGCAGGTCGCCGAGCTGTCCGCCGGCCTGCAGAAGGCGGCCGCGGGAACCGGTGCGGGCATCCCGCTGCTGCTCTCCATCGACCAGGAGCACGGGGCCGTGGCCCGCATCGGCAAGCCGGCGACGCTGCTGCCCGGGGCGATGGCCCTGGGGGCCCGCAGCGGCAAGGGATCCGCCACCGCAGAGGCCCGGCGCGCGGCGCGCATCGCGGGGACCGAGCTGGCCGCGATGGGGATCCGGCAGGACTACGCGCCGGTGGCCGACGTGAACGTCAACCCGGACAATCCGGTGATCGGCGTACGGTCCTTCGGCTCCGACCCGAAGGCGGTGGCCTCGCTGGTCGCAGCCCAGGTACGGGGCTACCAGGGCGCGGGGGTGGCCGCGACGGCCAAGCACTTCCCGGGCCACGGCGACACCGAGACCGACAGCCACGTCGGGCTGCCGGTGATGCAGCACACCCGGGCCCAGTGGGAGGAGCTGGACGAGCCGCCGTTCCGGGCGGCGGTGGAGGCGGGCGTGGACGCCGTGATGACGGCGCACATCGTCTTCCCCGCGCTCGACCCCTCGGGGGACCCGGCGACCCTCTCGCAGCCCATCGTCACCGGCATCCTGCGCGAACGCCTGGGCTTCCGGGGGGTGGTGGTCACCGACGCCCTGGACATGGCCGGGGTCCGGCAGAAGTACGGGGACGACCGGGTCCCGGTGCTGGCGCTGAAGGCGGGCTGCGACCAGTTGCTGAACCCGCCGGACCTGGACCTGGCGTTCCGCAGCGTGGTGAAGGCGGTGGAGTCGGGCGAGCTGTCGCAGACGCGGATCGCGGAGTCGGTGCTGCGGATCCTGGAACTGAAGGCCCGCCGCGGGCTGTTCGACCGCGACCAGACCCTGGCGGCGAAGGTCGACGGCGTGGTGGGGACGGCCTCGCACCTGGCCGCCGCCGACGAGATCGCGGCGGGTACGACGACCCTGCTGGCCAATCCGCGGAAGCTGCTGCCGATCGACCCCTCGAAGGGGCCGTCCCTGCTGGTCACCGGGAACGACGCCGCCTCCCCCAGCGGTACGACGGGCCCGCCGACCGTGGTCCTGGCGAAGGAGCTGACGGCGCTGGGCTGCAAGGCGACGGCGCTGCCGCCGGCCCGGGCGGTGGCCGCGGCCCCCGGTAACGCGGCCGTGCTGGTGTGCACGTACAACGTCGCGGAGGGCGAGGACGAGCAGCGCGATCTGGTCACGCAGCTGGTGGCCACCGGGGTGCCGGTGGTGCTGGTGGCGACCCGCAATCCGTACGACCCGGCCCGGCTGCCGACGTGTGCGGCGGAGCTGGCGACGTACTCCTGGACGGACGTGGAGATGCGGGCGGCGGCCCGGGTGGTCACCGGGGCGGCGCGGCCGTCGGGTCGGCTGCCGGTGGCGGTGCCCGACCGGTACCCGCTGGGCCACGGGCTGGCGTACGGCTGAGCGCGTACGCCGCCCGCGGCCCGGCGGGCGGGCCGGACCGGGAGGGCCGGGCCGGCCCGCAGGGCCCGGAGGCTACGGCCGCAGCTGCGGCTCGCGCTCCAGGTCCTTCTGGTCGAGCTGCGCGTCCGGCTTCGCCAGCGGCGCCGCGCGGCCCGCGTCGGCGACCGCGGCGGAGGGGGCGACCCCGGCCCACTGCAGGATCCGCTGCGTGGCCAGCGCCTTCTCGCCGTCCTGCAGCTTGGAGACGTTGGCCCCGTGGTTGGCGCCCGGCGCGATCATGACGTAGCTGTCGCGGGCGTTGTAGCCGATGTGGAACGGTTCGGCGCCCCAGGGGTCGTTCTGCCCGTAGACGAACAGCATCTGGTTCGCGTTGTTCTTCACCCAGTTGTCGACGTCGGCCATGACCCCCGGCTGGAAGGTCATCGGGATGTCGCGGGGCACGAAATTGCGCGGCGGCTGGTAGCCGTAGCGGCTCAGGCCCTTCAGGTGGGGCTGCTTGATGTCGGGCGAGCCGAGCTGGGTGCCCGCCTGGTAGTAGTACGGCGTGTACGTCTCCAGGCCCTGGTCGGCGTAGGCCGAGAAGCCGGAGATCGTGTCGACCGAGTCCCAGATCTGCTGGTCGGTGGCGGTGGCGGCGTCCGGGATCGAGCCGCAGTCGGACAGCAGGCTGTACTGCCAGAACGCCCACACGTAGTCGAGCACGACGGCCTCGTAGGCCTTGTCGAGGCTGCCGACGGTGTTGAAGGTCCAGCCGTTCTTGGCGGCGGCCTCCGCGTACTTGGCCTCCAGCGGCTCCCGCCGGACGAGGGCCTCGCGCTGGACGGCGTTCAGCTTGTCGCGGCACTCCTTGGTGCCGACCTTGCCGAAGAACCGGTCGTAGGCCGAGTCCTCCTTGTTGACGACGTCGTTCGGCGCGACGTACGCGACGACGCCGTCCATGTCCTTCGGGTAGTAGCGCTCGAAGTACGTGGCGGTCATGCCGCCCTTGCTGGCGCCCGTGGCGAGCCAGTTCTTGGTGTAGATCTTCTTCAGGGCGGTGAAGATGCGGTGCTGGTCGCTGGCCGCCTGCCAGATGTCCAGCTTCGACCAGTCGGCCGGGTCGGGGCGCGACGGATTGAAGAATCGATACTCCATCGACACCTGGTTGCCGTCGACGATCGTCGTCGGCTCGCTGCGGCGCGGGCTGGTGTTGACGTTGTACCCGGACGTGTAGAAGACCGTGGGCCGGGACTCGTCCTTGTGCAGCAGGGTGATGCGCTGCTTGAAGGTGCCCTTCGACGGCTGCCGGTGGTCGATCGGCTGCTCGTAGTTCAGGACGAAGAAGCGGTAGCCCGGGTACGGCTTCTCCTCGATCAGGCTCATGCCGGGAATCGCAAGGATCCGGTCCTTGATGTCCGTGGCGGCGCCCTGCCCTGCGGTGGTCGGCGCGGTGGCGGCCGGCTCTGCGGCGGTGGCCGCCTGAGCCGTCAAGCCGGCCGTGCCCATGGTGCCGATCAGCACCGCGACGGGCAGCAGCCGGCCAAGCGTCTTGCGCATTCACCCTCCCCTTGAGTTCACTGTGGTCGCCCGTGAACCTAGCGGGGTCAACGCGCCGCTGACCAGACCCAGTTGGGACGAGACGTCAGCACAGGATCCAGCCGGATTCCACGGAATCCACCCCGATGCTCCCCTTTACATACACGCACCGGTTGATCGCGCCGACGACGACAGGTCCGGCATAACGGGTGAATTGCCCCGCATCGCCGACGGGGACCCCGCCACGCGGCTGAATGCTCACCGCCATCGGGCGGCGCAGCCCCGGCTCGCGGGCGAACGTCGCCGCGCAGGCCTGGGCGCGGCTCTTGTACACGCGCACCTCGCCGGAGCCCGAGCCGGAACCCAGTGGCAGCGACTTGACCAGCTGTCCGCCGCAGCCGCCGGTCGCGGCCCGGGCGGGCGGCGCCGCCAGCATCCCCGACAGGCACAGCGTCAGCACCACGGCCGACACGGCCGCACGGGCGGCCCCCCGGCCGCGCCCCTTCCCTCCGGACAAAACCCCACCCCCCCGATCCCCCGTACGTCATGCGTACGCACGTACGACGCACAGACCCCCCGGAAGGTTGCATAAAGCAAGATCCGGGGGGTCCGGGACGGGCCGGGTGGCCGGGCCGAAAGGCCGCGGCCCGGGCTTAGGCGGCGGCGCGCTCGTCCTCGCCGGCGAACGTCCGCCACAGCACGGCGTACCGGCCGCCGCGCGCGAGGAGTTCGGCGTGGGTGCCGTCCTCGACGACCCGGCCGCGGTCCATCACCACGACCCGGTCGGCCCGCGCCGCCGTGGTCAGCCGGTGCGCGACCACCAGGGTGGTGCGCTTGCCCGCCAGCCGGTCGGTGGCCTGGTTGACCTGCGCCTCGGTGGCCAGGTCCAGCGCGGCGGTGGCCTCGTCGAGCAGCAGCACGTCGGGGTCGACGAGTTCGGCGCGGGCCAGCGCGATCAGCTGGCGCTGGCCGGCCGAGAGGTTGCGGCCGCGCTCGGCGACGGTGTGCAGGTAGCCGCCGTCCAGCGTGGCGATCATGTCGTGGGCGCCCACCGCGCGGGCGGCCGCCTCGACCTCGGCGTCGCTCGCGTCGGGCCGCCCGTACGCGATGGCGTCGCGGACCGTGCCGGGGAAGAGGTACGGCTCCTGCGGGACGACGCCGAGCCGGCGGCGGTACGCCGTCAGGTCGAGCTCCCGCAGGTCGGCGCCGTCGGCGGTGACCCGCCCGGCGGTCGGGTCGTAGAACCGCGCCACCAGCTTGACCAGCGTGGACTTGCCCGCGCCGGTCTCGCCGACGAACGCGACGGTCTGCCCGGCGGGTATGCGCAGGCTGATTCCGGCCAGCGCGTCCCCCTTCTCACCGCGCTCCTCGGCGGTCCCGTACGCGAAGCGCACGTCCTCGAAGGCGATCTCGCCGCGCAGTTCGCGCACCTCGCGCGGGTCGGCCGGCAGCGGGGTGGTGGTCGGCTCGCGCAGCAGCTGCTGGATCCGGCCCAGGGAGACGGTGGCCTGCTGGTAGCCGTCGAAGACCTGGGAGAGCTGCTGGACGGGGGCGAAGAACAGGTCGATGTAGAGCAGGTACGCGACCAGCGCACCGGTGGTCAGCGTCTGCGCCTCCACCCGGCCCGCGCCGACGATCAGCACGGCGGCCGCGGCGCCCGAGGACAGCAGCTGCACGAACGGGAAGTAGACGGATATCAGCCACTGGCCGCGCACCCGTGCCTCGCGGTAGGAGTCGCTGCGCTCGGCGAAGCGCTCGGCGCCGGAGTGCTGCCGGCGGAAGGCCTGCACGATCCGCAGGCCGGAGACGGACTCCTGGAGGTCGGCGTTGACCAGGCTGACCCGGTCGCGGGCGAGCTCGTACGCGGCGACGGACTTGCGGCGGAAGACGATCGTGCCGAGCACCAGCAGCGGCAGCGTGGCGAAGACGATCAGGGCGAGCTCGACGTCGAGGACGAGGAGCGCGACGAGGATCCCGAGGAAGGTGAAGACGGAGACGACGGCGGTGACCAGGCCGGTCTGCAGGAACGTGGACAGGGCGTCCACGTCGGTGGTCATCCGGGTCATGATCTTGCCGGTCAGCTCGCGCTCGTAGTAGTCCAGGCCGAGGCGCTGGAGCTGGGCGAAGATCTTCACGCGGAGCGCGTAGAGCACCCGCTCGCCGGTGCGGCCCGTCATCCGGGTCTCGGCGAACTGAGCGGCCCACTGGGCGAGGACCACCGCCAGGGCCAGCAGCGACGCCGCCCAGACGGCGCCGAGCGCGGCCTGCTCGACGCCCTTGTCGATGCCGTGCCGGATCAGGACGGGCAGCAGCAGCCCGGCGCCCGCGTCGACGGCGACGAGCCCGAGGCTGACCGCGAGCGGCGCCCAGAAGCCGTGCAGCAGGCGGCGCAGGTTGTAGCTGTCCTCGGCGGCCGCGGCGCGGGTCTCGTCCACGCCGGGCTCGTCGTCGGCGGGCGGCAGTGCGGCCACCTGCGCGAGCAGCTCGGGGGTGGCCGGCATCCCGGCGACGGCCCCGGCCATGGAGTGCCCTGCCCCGGGCGCGCCGGACCCGGCGGCGGGGGCCGAGGCGGAGGCCGTCTTCGCCGTGTCGGCCGTCTTTGTGTCCTCCTCGCGGCGCCAGAGCTCCGGGGTCACCCCGTCGACGACGCGCCGCTTGGCGTTGACCGGCTCGGCGTCGATCTCGGCCTCGAGCTCGATGTCCTTCTCGAAGTCCCGCTCGAACTCGGCCATGGCCGGGGCGTCCGGGGTGCGCGGCGAGGCCGCGCCGAGCGCGTCGGGGTCGGTGAGCAACCGCCGGTACAGCGCGGAGCGGCTCTCCAGCTCCTCGTGCGTACCGATGTCGGCGAGCCTGCCCCCGTCGAGGACGGCGATCCGGTCGGCGAGCGCAAGCGTGGAGCGGCGGTGCGCGATCAGGAGCGTGGTGCGGCCGGCCATGACGGCGCGCAGCGCCTCGTGGATCTCGTGCTCGACGCGGGCGTCGACGGCGGAGGTGGCGTCGTCGAGGAGGAGCAGGCGCGGGTCGGTGAGGATGGCGCGGGCGAGCGCGATGCGCTGGCGCTGGCCGCCGGAGAGGGTGAGGCCCTGCTCGCCGACCTTGGTGTCGTACCCGGCCGGCAGGGCCGTGATGAAGCCCTCGGCCTGGGCGGCGCGGGCGGCGGCGCGGATCTCCTCCTCGCCGGCCTCGGGGCGCCCGTAGGCGATGTTGGCGCGGATGGTGTCGGAGAAGAGGAACGAATCCTCGGGCACCAGTCCGATGGCGGCGCGCAGCGAGTCGTAGGTCAGCTCGCGCACGTCGTGGCCGCCGACGCGGACGGTGCCGCGGTCGGCGTCGTAGAAGCGGGGCAGCAGCAGCGAGACGGTGGACTTCCCGGAGCCGGAGGCGCCGACGAGGGCGACGGTCTCGCCCTCGGCGACGGAGAGGGAGAAGCCGTCGAGGACGGGCCGCTCGGGGTCGTAGCCGAAGACCACGTCGTCGAACTCGACGGTGGCGGGGGCGTCGGCGGCCAGCTCGCGGGTGCCCTCCCGGATCACGGGCTCGGTGTCGATGAGCTCGAAGACGCGCTCCACGCCGGCGCGGGCCTGCTGGCCGACGGTGAGGACCATGGCGAGCATGCGGACGGGGCCGACGAGCTGGGCGAGGTAGGTGGAGAAGGCGACGAACGTGCCGAGGGTGACCTGCCCGCGGGTGGCCATCCAGCCGCCCAGGGCCAGCATGGCGACCTGGCCGAGGGCCGGTACGGCCTGGAGGGCCGGGGTGTAGCGCGAGTTGAGGCGGATGGTCCGCATCCGCCCGGCGAAGAGGCGGCGGCCGGCGGCGCGCAGCTTGCCGGTCTCCTGCTCCTCCTGGCCGAAGCCCTTGACGACGCGGACGCCGGTCACGGCCCCGTCGACGACGCCGGCGACGGCGGCGGCCTGGCCCTGGGCCCACCAGGTGGCGGGGAAGAGCTTCTTGCGGCTGCGCTTGGCGATGAACCACAGGGCGGGCGCCATCAGCAGCGCGATGACCGTCAGCAGCGGCGAGAGCCACAGCATGACGGCCAGGGATATCCCGAAGAGGAGGAAGTTGCCGATGGTCATCGGCAGCATGAAGAGCAGGCCCTGGATCAGCTGGAGGTCGCTGGTGGCCCGCCCGACGACCTGGCCGGTGGACAGCTCGTCCTGGCGGCGCCCGTCGAGGCGGGCGATGGTGTCGTACATGTCGGTGCGCAGGTCGTGCTGCACGTCGAGGGCGAGGCGGCCGCCGTAGTAGCGGCGTACGTACGTCAGCACGTACACCAGGAGGGCCGCGCCGATCAGCAGCGCGGCCCAGGGGCCCATGGGCTTGGACTCGTCGCCGATGACGTCGTCGATGATGACCTTGGTGACCAGGGGGACGAGGGCCATCACGGCCATGCCGGCCAATGAGGAGCCGAGGGCCAGCAGTACGTTCAGCCGGTACCGCCAGGTGTAGGCGGCCAGCCGCCTGCCCCATCCCTGTTCTTCCTCCGCAGCCGTCTGCGCCGTCGCCACGTCATGCCTCCCCGTCCGTCCTGTCTGCCGCCTCCCCCAACGCCCCGACCGGCGGATTTCATCCCGCCGCAACAATCCGAACGTGCGGCCGCGGCGGCTCCGGCGCACGCCGGGGCGGGCCGTACGGGGCGGCCGGGGCGCGGAGCGTGCGGTTCCGGTGGGCGCGGGCGTCAGCCGGGCGGAGCGGCCCCGGGTGCGGGCCCGGCCGCCGGTGAACAGACTGGGCCCATGCCCACGCCCGAGCCGCAGGAGCAGCCGCGGGAACAGCCGCGGGAGCAGCCGCCCGGACCGGAACCGGCCCGTACGGAGCCCACTGGCCGCACGGTGCCCACGGCGCACCTGGAGCCCGGCCCGAAGCCGGAATCGTTCCTGGAGAAGGCGGCGTACATCACGGCACCGGCGACCGTCGTCCTCGGCCTCCTCTACTACTTCGGCTGCACGTACACCGATGCGTACTACGACTATTTCGGCATCCCCGCGAGCGACCTGCAGTTCCCCGTCCAGACCTATGTGGTCAAGAGCGCGAACGCGGTCTTCTTCCCCCTCTGGTTCCTGCTCGTGTGCGGCCTGGCCGTGCTGCTGGTGCTGGGCTGGACGGGACGGAGACTGGCCGTGCCGGGACGGGAAGCGGCGCGCCGCAGGGTGACCGGCTGGCTGCTCGCCCTGGGCCTGCTACTGGTCCTGGTGGGCTTCCCGGTCTTCTTCTGGGAGGACCGGCTGCCGAAACTCCCGCAGGGCTGGCTGCGCGACTTCGCGCCCTGCCTGATCGTCGCCCTGGGCGCCACCCTGGCCTTCTTCGCCGTCCACATGCACCTGAACCGGGGCCGAGCCGGGCCCGGCCCGCAGGACCGCACCGGAGACCGGCTGTGGCTCACGGCCGGCGCGCTGCTGATCGGACTGCTGACGATGAGCCTGTTCTTCGCCATGGCCCGGTACGCGGCGACGGCGGGCAAGGCCGAGGGCATCCGGTTTGCAGAGAGGGGCTACACGAAGGGCAGCAGCCCCAGGGCGGTGGTCTATTCGAGCGTCCCCATCACCCACCATGCAGCCCGCATCAGGTTCAAGGACCTGGGCCGCGCCAGAGCGCCGTACCGGTATCAGTACCGGGGCTTCCGCATCCTCGCGAAGTCGCCATCCCGCTTCTACCTCGTCTCCTACGTCAAGACCTCGAAGCCGCAGCTGGTGGTGGTTCCCGACGACGGGACGGTCCGGGTGGAGCTCAGCCCCTGAGGATCAGCCCGTGGGGCGCTTGCCCTCGTCCGGGGTCTCGCCGGTGTCGGGCGTCGGGGTCTCGGACACCTCCGGAGTGGACGTGGCCTCACCGGTGATCTCCGCCGTGAAGGCCTCGCCGTCGCTGGTCAGCGCGGTGAGCTCTCCGCTGTAGCCGCCCGGCTGGTCGGCCACGTGCTGGAGGGTGACCGTGCAGCTTCCGCCGGGCGGCAGCTCGACGCCGGAGCAGTTGTCCGCGGTGATCGAGGCCTCCCCGCTTCCGGTCGACGCCGAGAACTCCCGGAAGGTCTTGGACTCGTTCCCGTTGTTGACGAACCGGACGTCCTGGCTCGCGGCCTCGCCCACGTTCGAGGTCGGCACCTCGACCTTCCCCTTGGAATCGGCGCTGCTCTCCCCCAGGAACACGGAGTTGTCCGAGTCCTGGTCTTCGGGTGCGGTGCTCCCCTCCCCGGTGTCCGAAGTCTCTGGGGGCGTCTCGGGCTCGGCGGACTCGCTGGACTCGGCCGGGGGCGGCGGCGGATTGTGGTCGCCATCGCCCCCGCAGGCGGCCAGGGCCGCCACCAAGGCGGCCGTGACTGCTGCGGCGGCAAGGCTTCGGGTGATCGCGGGCATGGCGGCGTCGGCGCCTCCGTCCGGGGTCGACTCGGATCGGCTCACCGGCCAAGCTCCCACAGGACCCTCCCGGCCCCCCCGACGCCGCTGCCGTGACACAGCGTCATCACCCGAAGGCACGCACGGCTGCCCGCCGCGGCTACGGCAGGTGGGTCGGGCCGTCAGGGGCTGGGCAGCGGCTTCACCACTGGGGGCTTCTGCAGCGGCTTGTTCTCACAGCCGAGCGCGTCGGTGACGCGGCGGGCCATGAGGTAGGTGAGGGCGGTCTGCCGGTCGCGGGCCTCCTGGTCGAGTTCCGGCTGACCGATGTTGATCGTGTACGAGGCGTCCGCGTAGAACCATGCCGACTTCGACGGCCCGCCGAGTTCGCCGGGCATGGCGCACTCGACGAACAGCTTCGTGCCGAAGTCACCGGTTTCACCGAAGGCGCCACTCACCTCGTACGGAACCCCCTGGGGTAGGGACCGTTTCACATCGTTGGAGGTGCGAGGCACCCAGCCGAATCCGAACGTCGCGCGTTCGACTCCCCCCTGAGGAGCCGGGCGGTACGCGCACGTGTACGTCGGAAGTGTCCGCTTCTCCGGACCCATCTCCCGCAGGTCGCGCTCCAGGTTCTTCACAGCGCGGCTCGTCTTGCTCATGATCACCTTCTGGAAGCCCTCTGCACGGAGGATCTTCCGCAGAAGCACCTCTTCTTCCGAGGCAGGCGTGATCTCGCAAAGGTGATCGATCTTCGCTTCGGGCTCACTCGAGTCGCACGACGCCAGTGTCAGTACACAGAGAAGGGCTGCCGTCAACCGCCGGAGAGCCTTGCGGACGTCAGGACCGGAGGTGCGCACGGGCGGCGTCCCTTCCACTGGTGTAGCCCGTGTTCGCCATGTCCTTGGCGTGATCGAAAGCAGGGTCGCCCACCATCTTCCGGTCCTGGCTCCACGCGTCGAACATCCTGTTGGTCGCCTCCATACCCTTGCCGAAATTGCTGCTGGAGTCCTTCTTCCCCTGCTCCTCGGCCTCGTCCTTGACGCCCTCGACCCACTCGTACTTGAGCGAGTCGATCAGCGAGCCTCCGAGGGTGCCCGCGACCGGGATCTCGCCGATGAGGCCGTTGGCGGTGGCAGCCGTGTGCTCAGAGGTGCCTTCCGCCCACTTGACCCGGTCGTCTTCCTTGTCCTTGTAGACGTCGGCCCCGATGCCGTTGAGGGCGCCGGCCGCCGCGCCGATGTCATGGGCCCGGTTGTCCCAGTCCGCGCTCACACCGTGCAGGTCGCCCTTGTACGGGGCGGCAGCCGTGAGCTGCTCCGCCGAGTACGACCGCTCCGCCTCGACCAACAGGGCGTAGCTCGGGCCGTCGTCCGCGATGCCGCGCATCACGCGGACCAGGCTGCCTTGCCCGACCGCGATATGGGCTTTGTCGCCCGAGCCGTGGATCGAATCGAGGCCGTTTTGGGCGCCCAGGGTGGAGTCCTGGCCGCCGAGGATGACGTGGGTGTCCGCCACGTAGTCGACCAGTGCCTTCGCCATCGGCTGGCGCAGGCCCTCCAGGTCCTCCGGGAACTTGTCCCCGCCCATTTCGCCGTCGAGCAGCCGGATGGCGTTGTGCATCACGCGGGCCTGGCCCTCGGTGTGCGGTCCCGGCGGGCCCAGCTTCTCGCCGTCCGTGTGGCCCGTCGCCGCCGCCTGGAGGGCGGCGCCCAAGCCCGCCGTCTTGTTGCCGTCCATCTCGATCGGCTGGCCGACGCCCGTCGAGATCCACGGGTCCGGCATGTCGCGCTCGGTGAGCAGGTACTTCAGGTGCTCGTTCTTGTTGCCTGGCGCCGCGGGGTCGAGGAAGTACATCGCCGAGTCCGGGTCCTTGGCCATGATCCCGAGCAGGCCGTCCAGCGGGTCGGAGACCAGGTTCGGCCGCTGGGAGTCGTAGGCGTGGTCGTACATGTGCGGCTTCGACTTCTCGGCCGCGATCATGCCGTCGCCGACGTCGTTGAGGAACTGCTTGCCGTAGCCGCCGCCGTTCCCCATGAGGGTGACCAGCGCCTGGTACCCGTACGTCGGCCGCAGGCCCTTGGCGACCAGCTCGGGGCCCTGCTCCTTGAGCCCGTTCACGAACGGCTTGTACGCGTAGCTGTCCGGGTCCCTGGTGCCCGAGGCGATCGTTCCGGCGAGGCCGGAATTGATCGACTCGTAGAGCTTCCTGTCGGCCGCCGAGGCGCCCCGGTCGTTCGACGCCAGGTTCATCTGGTCGGCCAGCAGCAGGGTGTCCTTGGCCCCCAGCGAGTTCAGGTACGCCTCGCTGAAGTGCTTGTCCCCGGAGTTCTGCTTCAGGACCTCGTTGTAGTGCCGCAGCTCCTCCGGGGAGGCCTTGCCGTCACGGATCTTCCGGGTGAGGGCCAGGGCCTCCACGGCCTCGACGTCGTTGACGGGCTTGGAGTTGAAGCCGAACATCGCCGTGCCGTCCGCGCCCGACGCGTTCAGGAGGGCGACCTTGACGTCCGCGTCGAATTCCGTGACCGCCTTGACCGTGTCCGCGATCCGGCTCGTCCAGGCCTGCTCTACGTTGCGGAGGTCGGGGTCGTGACGCGCCGCGTTCGCGGTGGCCGCGTCGACCTTGCTGTAGTCGAAACTCGCGATGCCCGCGTCCGAGACCTTCATGCCCGCCTTGACGGCGTCCTCGACGGCGGAGGTCACCCGGCCCTTGAGCTCCGTGAAGCGGGTGTGCGCGTCGCGGAGCAGGGACTCCATTGCCAGCGCCTCGGTCTGGGCCGAGTCGAACTCCTTGCGGGTGATGGCGGCGTTGGTGCTGGCCACCTGCTGGCTGCTGCCCAGCCAGCCGTTCCCGGAGGAGACGCTCTGCACCTCCTTCTCGTACACGTCCTCCATCGTCTTGAACTGCGCCGCCATGGCCTTCCAGCCGTCGGCGGCCGTCGTGAGCGCGGAGAGGTCCGTCTGCATGATCTCGTGATAACCCGGCACGCCCGTCTCCCCCTACAGTCCCGAGACCTTGGACGACAGCACCGGCTGGAAGCTGCGTCCCGTCAGCAGGTCGTTCCCGGTGAACAGGTTCGACGCCCCGCGCAGGGCGGTCTTCTCCGAGTCGAGCCGCGCCATCAGGCGCTTGACCTGGTCGTCCCAGTGCGTGTGGGCCTTCGACAGGCCGGCCGCCGTCTCCCAGCCGGTGAAGGCCTTGACCGCGTTCTTGGTCGGCTCGTCGGCCACGTCCGCAGCCTTCTTCGTGCCGGGCTGCAGAGTGTTCTCGATGGTGTTGGCCGCCTTCTTCTTCTCCGGAGGGGCCGTGGCCAGCACCCCGTACCCGCTGGGCGTCCCGGAGCTGCCGCCGGGGTCGGCGGCGAGCTGGTTCAGCCGCATCTGCGGCGCAGGGCCGTCGGGCGAGGACACCTGCTTGTGCCGGTCCCAGTCTTCCTCGAACGACACCGTTCCCCCTCGCGTCCGCCCAGTGATCAAGGCCACCCTATCGAGGCCCCTCCTCTAACTGTGCGTAGGGGTGAACATCCGGAGGGTGGCCGGGAGGACGACGACCGAGGGGCCCGGCGCGGCCAGGGCCTTGGCCAGGTCGGACGCGAGGGCGTCCGGGGAGGTCACGGCCGCGGGGACGCCGAAGGACTCCGCCAGGGCCGCGAAGTCGGGCCGGGTCAGCTCGGTGCCGGTCGTACGGCCGTCGAAGGCGTCCCGCATGTACTCGCGCAGGATGCCGTAGCCCCCGTCGTCGACGATCAGCCAGGTGACGTCCAGGTCGTGCTGGCGGGCGGTGGCCAGCTCGGCGATGGAGTACATCGCGCCGCCGTCGCCGGAGACGGCCAGGACCGGTGTGCCCGGCTCGGCCAGGCAGGCGCCCAGCGCCGCCGGGAAGGCGTAGCCGAGGCCGCCCGCGCCCTGCGCCGAGTGCATGGTGTTCGGGTGCTTCGGGTCGAAGGCCGACCACGCCCAGTACGCGAGCATCGTCATGTCCCAGAAGGACGGCGAGCGCGCGGGCAGGGCCGAGCGGACCGAGGCCAGCAGCCGCTGCTCCAGGCTCTGCGGGCCGAGGTCCTGCGCGGCGAGGCGGGCGGCGACCGCGCCGAGCACCGAGCGGACGCGCTCGGGGGCCCCGGGATCGCGGCGCTCCGCCACCGTCTCCAGCAGGGCCTGCAGGGCGAGGCGGGCGTCGGCGTGGATGCCGAGTGCGGGGTGGTTGGACTCCAGCTTGCCGAGGTCGGCCTCGATCTGGACGACCCGGCCGCCGGGCAGGAAGGTGTGGTAGTTCGACGACAGCTCGCCGAGCCCGGAGCCGACGACGAGGACGACGTCCGCGTCCTCCAGGAAGTCGGTCATGTGGCGGTCCTCCAGCCAGGACTGGAGGGACAGCGGGTGCGCCCAGGGGAAGGCGCCCTTGCCGCCGAAGGTGGTGACGACGGGCGCGCAGAGCCGCTCGGCGAGCTGCCTCAGCTTCCCGGCGGCGTCCGAGCGGATGACCCCGCCGCCCGCGATGATCACGGGCCGCTCGGCCGTCTCCAGCCAGTGCGCGGCGAGCGCGGTCAGCTCGGGCCGCGGGGCGAGCTCGTGCGGGGTCGCGTCCATGCCGGTGACCTGCGGGAGGATCGTTTCCGCGCGCAGCACGTCCTCCGGGATCTCCACCCACACCGGCCCGTGGGGCGCCGACAGCGCCGACTCCCACGCCTCGGCGATCACGGACGGGATCTGGGAGGGGGTCCGGGCCACGTGGACGGACTTCACCACGTCCCGGAAGGAAGCCGCCTGGTCGCGCAGCTCGTGCAGATGCCCGCGCCGGCCGCCGCCCAGGCCCGCCGCCGGCACCTGGGAGGAGATGGCGAGGACGGGCGAGGAGGCCGCGGCCGCCTCCGCCAGCGCCGGCAGCGCGGTCAGCGCCCCCGGCCCGGTGGACAGCAGCAGCGGCACCGCCTCACCCGTCATCCGGCCGTACGCATCGGCGGCGAAGCCGGCGTTGTTCTCCACCCGCAGCGTCACCAGCCGCAGGTCCGAGCGGCCCACCGCGTCGAACAGCCCGAGGGCGTGCTGCCCGGGCAGCCCGAACACGGTGGTGGCGCCGAGGCCGCGCAGCGTCTCCACGACCAGGTCCCCGCCCGTGCGGCCCGGCGGCGGCGCGAGCGCGGCCGCCCGCTGGGCCTCGGTGGGACGGAGTACCAGGTCGTGGTCGTGCGTCACGCGCTGCGCGCCCTTCGTGCGGCTGGTGCTGCGGCTTGATTGCCCGCCTGCTTACTTGCCCTTCGCGGCCGCGATCTGGCGGCTCATGATGGTGGTCAGCTCGTACGCGGTGTGGGACGCCGCGACCGAGGTGATCTCGGCGTGATCGTACGCCGGGGCGACCTCGACGACATCCGCGGAGACCAGGTTGCAGGAGGACAGGCCGCGGATGATCTCCAGCAGCTCGCGGGAGGTCATGCCGCCCGCCTCGGGGGTGCCGGTGCCGGGCGCGTGGGCCGGGTCGAGCACGTCGATGTCGATGGAGATGTACAGCGGGCGGTCGCCGATGCGCTGGCGCAGCTGGTCGGCGATCTCGTCGGCGCCGCGGCGGTAGACGTCGGCGGAGGTCACGATGCCGAAGCCCATCTTGGCGTCGTCGTCGAGGTCCTGCTTGCCGTACAGCGGGCCGCGGGTGCCGACGTGGGACAGCGCCTCGGTGTCGAGGATGCCCTCCTCGACGGCGCGGCGGAACGGCGTGCCGTGGGTGTACTCGGCGCCGAAGTAGGTGTCCCAGGTGTCCAGGTGCGCGTCGAAGTGCAGCAGCGCGACCGGGCCGTGCTTCTTCGCGACGGAACGGAGGAGGGGGAGGGCAATGGTGTGGTCGCCACCGAGGGTCATCAGGCGGGAGCCGGAGGACAGCAGCTCGTCGGCGGCGGCCTCGACCGTCTCGACGGCCTCGTTGATGTTGAAGGGGTTCACGGCGATGTCACCGGCGTCGGCGACCTGCGCGAGCGCGAAGGGGGAGGCGTCCTGCGCCGGGTTGTACGGGCGCAGGAGGCGGGAGGCCTCGCGGATGGCGTTGCCGCCGAAGCGGGCGCCGGGGCGGTAGGACACGCCGGAGTCGAAGGGCACGCCGACGACGGCCACGTCCGCCGAGCCGACCTCGTCCAGGCGGGGCAGCCGGGCGAAGGTCGCGGGGCCGGCGTAACGCGGGATGCGGGAGGAGTCGACCGGTCCGCGCGGCGTCTGCTCGGTGCTCATGGGGGTGCCCTTCTGGAGGTCCTACTGTGCGGTCCTTCGAGCGTACGGGGCGGGGTGCGGGGCGCGAAGTGTACGTTTTATCCATACGGTCCTGCTGGTGTGTACGGAGCATCCATGAGCATGCGTGGTGGCCCTGGTACTGGGCTGGGGGTGGAGGCGGGGATGGGTACTGGGGCTGCCCCTGGCGCCGGCCTTGGTTTCGGGCTCGGCGCTGAGCCTGGGCTGGACTCGAGGGCCACCCCTGGCACTGGCTTTGGTCCCGGCGCTGACGCCGGTACCGGGGCGGGAGCCGACCGCGGACCGGGGCCCGGCGCCGGCCCTGGGACTGGCCCTGGGACTGGCCCTGACGCCGGCCCCGGCGCCGGGACCGGCGCGCGGTCCGGCCGCGGGGCCGGGGCCGGTGGCGGGCCGGTCGGCCGGGCCGGTGCGGCGGCGGACGGTGCCGCCGTTTCGCCGGTGCCCCCCGTACCGCTGAGCGCGCTGCTCGCCGACCGCGAGCTCGGGCTGCGGCACGTCGCCGGGCCCGCCGAGGCCGCGGTGCACGGCGTGCACGCCTCCGAGATGGACGACCCGTCCCCCTACCTCCTCGGCGGCGAGCTCCTGCTCACCGCAACCGCGGGGGCCGGCGAGGCCCGGGACGCCGGGGACGCCGCGGCGTACGACCGGTACGCGGCCCGGCTGGTCGCGGCCGGCGCAGCCGCCCTCGGCTTCGGCGTGGCCCCCGTGCACGAGGAGGTGCCGGCCGCCCTCGCCGACGCCTGTGCGCGGCACGGGCTCCCGCTGCTGGAGGTCCCGCCGCGCACCCCGTTCACCGCCGTCGCCCGCGCCGTCTGGCGGCTCATGGCCGAGGCGCGGACCCGCGAGCTGCGCCGGGTCACCGAAGCCCAGCAGGCCCTCGCGGCCGCCGCCGCCCGCCCCGACCCCGTCCCGGCGGTGCTCTCCCGCCTGGCCGCGAGCCTCGGCGGGCAGGTGCTGCTGTGGCCCGACGGCCGGACCGCGGGCAACCCGCCGCCCCCCGCAGCCGCGGCCGTACGGCCCGCCCTCGACGCCCTGCTGGCCCGCGTCGGCGGCCCCGCCGCGGGCCCCGCGACCGCCACCGACCAGGCCGACGGCTGGCACCTCGCCGCCTACGCCCTCGGCCGCCGCGCCGCCCTCGGCACCGCCACCCCCGCCCGCACCCCCGGCGACCACACCGTCGCCTCGGTCGCCGCCGTCCTGCTGACCCTGCTCACCGCCGACCGACCCGCCGGCCCCGAGACCGCAGCCCTGGCCCGGCTGCTGCTGGGCGGCTCCCCCGCCGAGGCGCTGAACGGCCCCGGCCCCTGGTACGCCGTCCACGCCCGCGGCACCGCCGCCACCGCCGACCCGCAGGCCCTCGCCGCCGCGCTGGGCACCGTACTGCTCGACCCGGCCGGCCCCGCCGTACGGCTCCTCACCGACCGGGATCCCGAACCGCAGCCCGGATGGCGGCTGGGCGTCAGCGCCCCGGCCGCGGCCGACGCCCTGGCCACCGCCGACGCGCAGGCCCGCCGCGCCCTCGACCGCGCCGACGCCGCCCGCACCCCGCTGGCCCGCCACACCGACCCCGGCTTCGCGGGCCTGCTCGGCGAAGCCGAGGCCCGCGCCCACGCCGAGGCCCTGCTCGGGCCGCTCTCCCCCGCCCTGCGGGAGACGCTGCGCGGCTGGCTGGCCCACCACGGCAGCTGGGACCGCAGCGCCGCCGCCCTCGGGATCCACCGCAACACGGTCCGGCAGCGCATCACCCGTGCGGCTGCACTCCTGGACCGCGACCTCGACGATCCGGACGTACGGGCGGAGCTGTGGTTCGCGCTGCGGTGGGTCACTCCGGCTCCGGCTCCAGCACCGGATCAACCATCCGGGCCCCGCGACTGACGGCAACGCGGTGCACGTCGCGCAGCGACTCGGCCATCCGGGCGGAGAGGTAGCGGAGCTGGGCGGCGGTGGCACCGTAGTCGGCCAGCATGTCGTCGGCGTGGCCCAGCAGTTCGAGTGCCATGCCGAGCTGGACCCGCTCCATGTCGTCGGCGACGCGGGAGAGATACCCCTGCCCGTCCCCGACGAGGAAGCACGGCTTGCCGTCTGCGGTGACCCACGGCAGCAGCCGCCCCTGTTCGTGCCCCATTGCGACCCTCTCTGTGTGTAGCGATCCACTCACAGGCTGAGAGGGGCCCGAGTAGGCTCGCCAGGGGGATGCGCGTGACTCCGACTCCGTCACAGGGGAGTTGACGATGAACAACATCTACGGCGACTGGCTGAAGGACAAGCGGAAGGCCGCAGGCCTGACCCAGCAGGCCTTGGCCGACGCCGCCATCATGACGCGGTCCCACATCGCCCACATCGAGGCGGGGCGGCGGATCCCTTCGCGGGAGGATGCGCGACGGCTGGATCGGGCGCTGGGGACCGGGGATGTACTGAGCAGCTTCCTGCCCTCGGATGACATCGCCGTCTCGGATCGTTTCGAGGACGCCCGTCGGCTGGAGCAACAAGCGACCGAGATCCGCGAATTCGCCCTCTCGTTGGTGCCCGGCATCCTGCAGACGGAGCGCTATATGCGTGCCGTGCTGACAACAGCATTCCCTCCGTGGAGTGACGAGGAATGTGACCGCGTCGTCGTCACGCGACTCAGGCGCGCACAGGTGCTCACCAGCCCCAACACCCTGGCAGTGTGGGTCGTGCTCGATGAGGCGGTGCTTCGACGGCACGTTGGCGGTCCGGACGTCATGGCGGAGCAGCTGATGCACATCGCAGCCATGGGCGACGAAAGCCGCATCAGGGTGCACGTTCTCCCGAACGAGGTGGGCGCGCACACGCTTCAAGCGTCCATGCTGACGCTGATGCGCTTCGCGGACCAGCCGCCGGCGGCGTACACGGAAGGCGTGCGGACGGCCAAGCTGCACGACAGTCCGACCATGGTCGAGCAGTTGTACGCCGCCTACGATCTGGTGCTGGGTGATGCACTGCCCCAAAGGGAGTCGCTGGCTCTACTCCGGGCAACAGCAAAGGAATACGCGAACCATGTTTGAGCACACGCTCCCCCGAGCCGCAGCCCTCATTGGCTGGCGCAAGTCCTCCTACAGCAGCAACGATGCGGACAGCTGCGTAGAAGTCATGGACGGTCACCCCACCACCGTCCCGGTGCGTGACTCCAAGAACCCGACCGGGCCCGCCCTACTGATCCCCGCGGCGGCGTGGGGAACGTTCGTCGAGGCCATCAAGCGCGGAACCGGCGGCACGGTATAGCCGGAGCCCATCCGCGCGGCACCGCCCAGCAGATCGGCACCCTCAAGAAGCGGGGTCACGGTCGACCGGGGTCGGGGAGTGTCCGGGGGCGTCCCGGCCGCCCATTGTCCTTTCGGTGCGCGCCGGCCCGTCAAGGGCGCTCCTTCGTCGCGTCGCTTCGCGATCGCCTTCGGCGACCCTTGACAGCCCGACCCGCCCCGAAATGCCAAAGAGCTGCCGGGAAGCCCCCGAAGGATGGCCAGGGGGTCATATCCAGGGAGGCCCCTCGCCAGAGAAGGCAGTCCGGGCCGGGAAGGGCAGAATCCTTCCTCCCGGGACCACCCACCATGCCCGGCACCGGGCATGCGGGCAGCCGAGCCCCAAGGCCCGCAAAAGGGCTTTCTCCGCAGCCGAGGGGCTCGAACCTGTACCAGACTTCGACGAAATGGCCGCCAGGAGCGGGGAGCGCCCCAAATCGCTACGCGCTCCTCCTTTCTCAGCGTCCGACGGCCGTCTGTGGCTGGTAGCGCACCAGATCGCTACGTGGCCCTGCTCATCTCGGCGGCTGACGGCCGCCTGTGGCCGGTAGGCGCGACAGACGGCTGCCGACAGCGGTCGGACTGGCGTCTCACTCCGGTATATGGCCACGAGCGGCCACCCATAGCACCCAGGCGGCGGGGCGATTGGGTGAAGCTGCCGCGGCAGCCGTAATTCGCTCGTTGCGCAGGGTGTTTCCGTTCTGTCGGCGTCCCACGTGTGGACCGTGCTCCGCGCCGTGTCACAGGGGACTTCACCAGACAGGAGAACCCTCCATGTTCACCAAAGCGCTGAGGCGACGGACATCCGCCCTCGGCACCGTCCTCGGCCTGGGCCTCGCACTGCCGTTCACTTTCGGAGCCACCCCCGCCTACGCCCAGGCCGAACTGTCCGTCACGAAGACCCACTCCGGGAACTTCGCTCGGAACGGCCAGGGGGTCTACCACATCGAGGTCATCAACTCCGGCACGGAGGCGACCACCGGCCGAACGCTTCTGACGGACAACCTGCCGTCCGGCCTCACCCTCGATCACCTGGACGTGACCACGGACGAGCCGCTCCCCCTTGTCTGCGTGCCGACCAATAACGACACGGGATTTGTGTGTGAGACCGTCCTGCCCCTAGGGCCCGGTGAGGGATACACGGTCGATGCGACCGTCAACATTGCCGGCGACGCGCCGTGCACCGTCACCAACACGGCGACTCTCAGTGGAGTCGATGAACCGCTCCTGGACTCGGCGAGCGATCCCACGACCATCACCGGCGGCAGCTGCGACAACAGCGGAGGATCGATCCTCCCCATCAACCTCAGCGGCATCATCCCGGTGTACAACAACATCAACACCAACAGCAACGTCCTGAGCCCGGCGGCCACCAACACCAACACCCAGACCTTCGGCATCAACGCACCCTGACGGGCCCGCTCAGCAACCCACGACCGGCGCGAGACGCCGATCCGGCCGAAGCGCGTAGCGATCTGGTGCGCCTATCAGCCACGGACGGTCGGCAGTCGCCGAAGAAAGGGGAGCGCGTAGCGATCTGTCGCGTCTCACGGCTCCTGGCAGCCATTTCGTCGACGTCTGGTGCAGGTTGGAGCCCCTCGGCTCCGGAGAGAGCCCTCTTGCGGGCCTTGAGGGGCTCGGCTACCCGGATGCCCGGGGCCGGGCAGGGTGATGGTCCCGGAAGGAAGGATTCTGCACCTCCCGGCCCCGACTGCCCTCTCTGACGAGGGAAGAGGCTGGACATGACCCCCTGGCCATCCTTCGGGGGCTTCCCGGC